>NZ_DBGB01000006.1:0-71623 GCF_002295765.1 Sphingobacterium sp. UBA865
AAGCCTAATATACATTATTTATGCTGAATTAATATGTTTACAGATATTAACTTTCAAGATTATTACAAATTGTAAGGCTAAGGTATGGGTTTGAAAGAATGGTTCGATACGGGAAACCGTAGCTGATTTATTCAGCAATTTTAATAAGGCAATAAAATAAACAAAAGGCCTCCCTCGTTAACCGTCGAGGGAGGCCATGTTGGCTAGATGTCCGCTTGGGCTAGATGTTAACCGGCTTTGGGCATTCATCTACTGTAAAGATCGCGAGATTAGTTGAGATAATTGTCGTTCATTTTATTCAAAAGCCTGCTAAAATTCGAATTTTTAATTTTTTTATAAAGTAATAAGATTTTACTGCTAATGATTAGTGATCTTTGATCCAGATTTTGTTAAAAACAGTTAGGTTCATTTGGAAGTAACACAGAGACCAGCATGTTTCACCAGCCTTTGACAGAGTGCGTTTTGTACTCCCTCACGCTCTGCAATCTTTGTCCTTTTTTCATTTCTTATATTATCTAACCAGCTTATCTATATTACACGAGTAACGTGTAAAGCTGATTTCAATTCCCTATTGTATTTCAATCAGAAGAATGGTTCTTAAAATCGAATTACTTTTCTATTATTACCTGTATATTACCTGTGCATTATCTATACATTATAAGCGAGTTACAAACTTTCACACAAATGTGTAGTTTTTTAATCTAGTAAAAATTTCACGATAAATAACTTTAGCTTTATTCCTATAAATCGTTAAGTGAAAAGTAAAATAGAAGTAATGAAAAGCCATTTTTTTACAAGAAACTTTATCTGGCTCCTTATCTTGCTGTTTATCGTAGTAAGTTGTCAGAAAGATTCGTCCCAAGTATTAGATAATGAAAATAAGCCGACTTTGGCTGATATAAAAGAATTTTATGCCAAAGAAGGAATATTTAAAAAGATCAATCCAAACGATAACTTACCAATTCAATGGGAACCTTTATGGGATGAAGTAACTGTCCGTAAAGCAAACGATTCAGTTGAATATATGTTCATTCCATTGCATCCTTTTCTCAAGGAAGATAAGAAGAAAATTACGTTTGAAAAAGGCGGTAAGACATACTTACTCGTAAAAAATGGCAAAGAATTTTACAAAGGCTTTTTTTTCAATGATACGAAGGAAGAAATTACTGATCTCCGCTCCTTTACTGGAAAAATGTTATTCACAAATCTAAAAAGTAACGCTGCAAATTTGATAAAATACCGGAATGGTTCGCCTTATTTTGAAGGAGATGAAAATGTACAGAAAAAGAGGGCTTCATCAACGAAAATGGCATGGGAGCAAAATTGCAACTATCAAACGGTGGATTGTATCTATCAATCAGGAGGATATGGATGTGGTAGTGGTATTACTATATATCATAGCAGAGATTGTTCTTACCCCTCATTTTGTGCTGGATATGGTTGGTCGCTTATTGATAGCCGAGATGAGTACGTCTGCGAAAATGTTTGGGTTCCAGATGCACCTGGTACGGGTGATGGTGGAGGTGGCTCGGACGGAAGTGATATTGCAAACTTCAATGCTAAAATCGATGATACAAATCTTCCAGACTGTATGAAAGGCGTATCGGATACACTTAAAATGCTGAATGGAAATTCTGTCGCTGATATAATCAAAAAGTTTTCGGGAGAAATACCAGGGTATAACCTTAAGTTTACTACAGAAAATTTTAGCGATCCGATGAAAGTGGCTGGTACAAATCGAAATAATAATACAGGAGAAATAATTATAGCTTTCAATACCAATCCACTAGTTATAGGTAATGTTTCCGACTTAGCATTTGCAACAACAATGCTTCATGAATCTATTCATGCTTACCTTACTGCATTTTTTTATGATGATCCAACGGCAGCAACAATGACTTATCCTCAATTATTTGAAAAGTATACAAAGAAAAAAGCTTTTTCAAATGGCGCTCAACATGAGACCATTGCTAGAGATTTTATTACAGATCTAGCCGCATCCATTAAAAATTACGGAGAATTAAAAGGCTATCATTTAGATAAGCAAATATATGACGATATTGCCTGGAAGGGCTTATTAGAAACGGATGCATTTAAAAACCTTTCAGATGTAGATAAATCTCGAATTACAGATAGAATAATGGCTGAACAATATGATACTAGAAAAGACAAAGGAGTTACACAAAAAGGAGTTCGCATGGGTTGCTAGCATTCTTTTATTTTGGACATTGGCAAGTTGTGCAACGAAAAAGAATCTTGACGACTTTGCTGAAATTGATCGAAACAATTGCAGTAGTTTTAATCAGATGGGCAAAGGATATACGGAAAGCGAGGTAGCTCCATTAATACATGGAAAAGTAAGATTATGCTATAATAATGAAATAGTGCCTTACGCGAGAGTCTTTTTTCTTAAAAATGGCAGGGACACCATAGCTTCGCTTACCACAGACGAAAAGGGTGAATTTTCAAAACAAATCTCTCCAGATGGTTTTTGGGGAAAAGTAATTATAGAAAAATTTGGATCGAATTTGACAATTGATGAAGTGAGAATAGATGCATACTTTAAAGATTACTATCTGGATATAAAATTACCAAGGCAACCTGCTTATATAAATGAAGTGGGCCCAAGAAAAGATCAGAAAAAGTTAAGAAAGGAAGTTGAAAAAGCAAGTCGAAAACATCAGTAAATAATTGCAATCTATCCACTCACTAACTTCAAGTGGGGAGGTTGATGTTATCTATTTTTTGAATGTGTAGCTTTTAAAGATCATCCACACCTGATCCGTCAACGTAAAATATTTTTGGTGCTTAGATCATTTACAGTCAAAAATCCGGTAACAGCAAACTTTTTGACAGCTAGTACTCCATGCTCAACAGCTAGAAATAATATTTTTTAAAAACCAAATAGGATTCGATATTGTATTAATAGTACTTTTCAAAAGCTTTAGCATTTGCAAATAATTATGCAACCTTTGGTAATCCACCTGTTGAAATAAATGAAACCTGGGTAAAAAACCCAACTATCACCGTGACGAGCGCCGATGGTCAACCACAAACGATCAAACCATACGCAAACTTAGGCGATGGGAAAAACTGTCCGATCCATAGCGTATCCTCTAGCCCCAATTAATTGATAACAAATGAAGAATAACATTTTAACAATTTTGGGTATTTGTTTTTTAACATCTGCCTACAGTCAAAAAAAAGAAAAGGACTTATCGATACTACAGACTTTGGTCGAAAAAATACATTTGGATCTCCGTGATGTTGCAATGATGTCTGGTGTTCCAAGTAGGACATCTGCTACTTGGGCAAATTTGGTATATGTTCAACGGGGGGATTCCATAACAACTGTGCCGTTTGACAGTCTCACTTCTCCCAAATGGAATCGCTTTGAATATGATATAACGGTTGAATTCGACAGATTTACAGGGAATAGCACTCAAAATTTAAAGGGGGTAATTGTTCTAAAGCGTATCAGCCCTGAAAGAGAGGAAAAGCTCCGAAACTGGATGCTTAAAGAAAAGGAAAAGGCTTTGAAAAGATAAATCTTAAAGTCCGGTCGATATATACGGCTGGACTCATAATAGTGTTTATATTAATGGATGCTTACATAGGTTGTGAATTGCTTTCATTCTTTGGTTTAATTGTATGTAAATCCCACAGATAGTAATTATTCATTTATTTGAATATGTTGTTTAAAAGTTCCTTCCTGATAATACTTTCATTCCGGAATGCTAGTTTATTGCTTCAAATATTATTATCATGTTCACGAACACTCCAGATCAACCCCCTGTCTCGGTAATGACAGCATTCTATTATCAAAAAGTTTTTCCATGATCGTCCACACCTGTCGCACCGTCCGTTATCATTGCTGCAACTTGGGTGATTTCTAATTTTGGAAAAGACTTTATAATATTTATTCATTTATGAGGATGAGGAGTAACTCGGCCTTTTTTTGTTTTTAAAACCAAACAGGATTCGCCCCGCCCAGACTCAAGGTTTTTTTATTCGTCATAGCCCAACTCATCGAGGATAATAACAAGTTCATCGGTGGTCAACCAGCTCGTATTGTTACATAGCATTACCCAATCGCCACTGCGAAAATCTACATTCATTATAAAAAACCGATCAATCATAATTTGCAAGGTTCCACCACCATGCAAAACAGAAACCTCAACCACTTGCTTCTGACCACACACGTCACATTCGAACTTTATATTCTTTTTCATCGAATATCGTCCTTTATCCACTTTAATTCTCCACGCTGGATCATGGCTATATATTTTTGCACGTGATCATCGGTCAATAAGCAATTGTCGTCAAGGTGATAATTGAACTGTTTAGTGAAGGTGTCATAATGAATACTTCCTACATAAGCATTATTGAGGTATATATGCCAAAGGCTGTATTTCTTGGCCCGAACTTCCACTACCTGGCGTTTTCCATGATGATAAAACAACTCAGGCACATCAGTATCAAAGCGAAGTATAAGGGCGTCAATGCACGCTTCCTTGATGTCATCGGCAAGTACACCGTATGCCAATTGCCACTCTCCCTGAGATTTCCTGAAAACATAATGAGCAAGACCATTTTTGTTGTAAAGATGATAATCTTTCATGCCCATGCTTTTATCATGCACGGTAATTTGAGCGTACATTACCCGATTTCGGCAAAAGATTTCTAGCGGTTTCATTACACAATATTACTAATATTATTAGCAACATTGTATACCGTACAGATATTTAGGGTTTCCCATTTTTTATATGTAATCGGATGTATTAAGCCTATCCTAGCCCGATAATAGCATTATGGGAAACCTTAGTCTATATTAAGATTGGAATTGACGTAAGCCGTCGCTACGCGGACAGCTTACCATAAGCGACTTGGTTAAACAGCTCCACTTTCGTATCTTCGATACGGCTACGTTACTTCGCAAAGTCGCCGCTCTACATATACAATGCTAAAAACTACCGTACATACATTCAACGACCTTGACAAATGGTTGTCCGACAACTTCTATTTTGAAGACGGACACGTTTTGGCAATAAAAGAAAATCCGCTTGAAATTATTGTTGGTTATAATGTGAAAGCAAATTATAAGGCAAATTCAGAAAGACACATCTTGCCTTTCAAAATTATTCCATCAAAAATTTATGAATGGACTTTTGACATAGATGTAACAAATGTTGGTGACGACAATTACATTGAATATATTGAAGCATGGGAAGTTGAAAATGGAATTTGCTTAGAGTTCGCTACACCTGCGATTTTTCGACTTGTTACAAACAGCCTTGAAATTGAAGAACAAGAACTAATAAAAACAACATTTAAGCCTTGGACAAGTGAGAAGGAAATATATTTGACCGCTGACCTTTCTGAAGTTCCGAGACCTTTATTTTGGAAAGAAAAATTAAGCAAATACGGACACGACATTCTGTTTCGTTATTATTCAGGTGAAGAAAGACAACCAGAGCAAGTTCCTTATCCAGACTATCAAGGTTACTATATACAACTTGCGGACAGAATTAGCTCGACACAAGAAGGTATTTTTCTCAAGCATATTAAAGTAGAAAACGGAAAATTTAGTTTGAATTTTGAAAACAAGGACGATAAATTGAAAAATGTTTGGAACGACTTAACAGCAATTCTTGCAGAATTTCCTAATGCTCAAATCAAAAGCGGAAATTGCGAGTTTACCGGGACAAAATGGAAACAATATTTAGCGGACAAACTATTACCGACAACAGAATAACAGGAAGCACAGCATATAACGGGAGACTGTAACATAAACTGTGTCAACCAATTTAATCGGCTCGTGCCATTCATCTATTGGTGGAGCAGTCATCCAAAATAAAGAAACTTAGAGTTTTTCGACCTCTTCGACAGAAAGCCCTGTGCCCTTAGCAATATCAGCTATAGGTAGCCCCATTTCCTTAAATGCTTTAGCAGTCTCAAGAGCTTTTTTACGCTCTCCTTCTGCTAGTCCTTTGGCTTTACCTTCTGCTAGACCTTTGGCTTTACCTTCTGCTAGACCTTTAGCTTTACCTTCTGCTAGGCCTTTAGCGTGACCTAAAGATTCTCCGGATTTCTTGGCCGAATTAAATACGCTCTCAGCATCACGCTTATGTTTTAAACTTGCTTCGTATGACATTAGCTCCTCCTCCGTTAGTTTACCTATCTCTCCTATCTCAAAGATAAGACCAAATATTCTTTTATCCAAAAATGTTGGCAATCTATCCATGGTACTCAAGTGTTTAAGTAAGTACAACCACTGATCCATAACTGTCTTTAGTTCTTCTGGCTGTTTATTAAATAATGGAAGCGAAATCATTTTATATCCCAATTTATCATAGAATATTTCTTTGGTCAATTTGTCACACAGCGCAACATCATAGAAATAAGGCCGCTCTGTGACACGAGATATACCGGTACTACCATTTCTATCCATGTGAAACTCCAAAATACCAATAAAGTAAACCTCCGGTAGGTAATAATCACTACCCTTCTTACCTCGCGCTAATTGTTTATTGATGAGACGTGAGGTATAGTACACTGCACGGTCCTTAAAAAATTCTTGAAAGAGCTGCTGCATCTCAATGATGAAAACCTCACCATCGCTGCCGATACAATGTAAATCAAATACAACACGACGCATTCCCTCATAATCACCATCATGTTCTACAGGCTTATATCTTAGATCCGAAATTATCTTCTCTCCCTGAAACAGACTATTGAGAAACTCAATCAGTAAGATTTTGTTGTCCTCCCTACCAAAGTAAAATTTCCAACCGAAATCGGTACGTGGATCTACATACCTACCCAAATGTTTTTTTGATCTAGCCATAATTTTTATTAATTGATTATCAGACAAATATATAACAATAAATTGATTATTGCTAACATATTTAGTAAAAAAACAAGTAAATTATATGGATAGTCAATCACATGAGCTGAAAAATTACAGACAGACTATTCTTTATCAAATTTTATGAGTTATTTAGTATGTAATAAATTAGCACAATAACCTAGTAAATAATATCGATTATGTATAAATTACTTTTAATCACTTTTCTTAGCGTTTGATAGTGAATTATATTAGACTAAAGTAGCCCTTTGCTAAGCGCTAATCTCCAGCAAAGCTGTTTAGGTTTTTTTCCAATCTCCATTATTATTTAGACGATCAGATATATGTTGATTTAGCATTAACTTTTTTTCTTATTTTTGAAATTATTGCAGATTTGCGAGGTGGAAAGTTAAAAATGAAGGAATTATTTCAAACGTTCAAACCAAAAAATCCTATAGTCAAAAAGTATGTTGATTATTACTATTTGGACATTAAACCAAATAATGTGATCAATAAATTCCTATGTTTCCCCCATTTTAATAATACAATTTCAATTTATAGATATCATGTGAGATTGGAAAATGGAGAAATAAAATTTGATGATAACGCAAACCCATTTCAGATTTTCACCCCTATTCGGCAAAAAGTACTTAATGTAAAACAATCTGGAACAGTTTACAGAATCGTCATTGTATTTCATCCTTTAGGTATCCAGCAATTTTACGAAAATTTAAATTTTGCAGATTATATAACAGATTACGAGTTTTTCAGTCCAGAAGAACTAAAAGAAATCTTTTCTACAACTCAAACAAAACATATTTCAGATTTTTTAGACAACGCTTTATTACATCGTTTTAAAAAATTTGAGAGCCCAATTTTAGAACAAGCAATTCAATATATTTTCAGTAATGACGAGAAAATATCTGTCACAGAACTTTCAACTTACATTGGAATCAGCAGACAACATTTAAACAGATTATTTCAATTTCATTTGGGAGTTTCCATAAAAAAATTTTACGAAATAGTTCTTTTTAGGCAGTCCGTCAACAAGAAACTTTTTGAGAACCCTGAAAGTAGCTTCACTGAAATTGCTTATGAGTTTAATTTCAGCGACCAATCTCATCTTAATAAAATCTATAAAAATCTGGTTGATAATTCACCTAGAAACTTTTTTAGCAAAGGAACTATTTTAGGAAAAGAAGATACTTTTTGGCATCTGGATCCTTAACGAGTAAAGTTCCATTTTTACAAGTTCGAGTAAAGTTCCATTTTTACAAGTTCGAGTAAAGTTCCATTTTTACAAGTTTCCGAAATAGTTTGTCTGTAGATTTGCCTGATTAAATTTTGATTTATGAGATATTGTATTGTTTTATTTTTAGTTCTGTTAAGTTTATTTGCCCAAGCACAGGAAAATTATTCAACTTTGATTCGAAAAGCGGTCGAAAACAAAAAAAAAGCAAAAGATTCAATTGCGTATCTGCATGCATTAGGATTATACGAGGATGCATTTGCGCGCTTTCCGGATAGTATAGATCAATTTAGCCGCTATAACGCTTCAATCTTAGCCTATAAATTGAATAATAAAGATAAAGCATTTACCTATTTATCTGCGCTGGCAAAGAAGGAAACCGACTGGAAAACTTATCCCGCTTGGAATTATATCATTAGAGATTATGCTTCGGAAGAATATAAAGATCTAATAGGTGACCCAAGATGGCAAATTTTGAAAAGTGATGCTATTAAAAATAAAGATCGTTTTTACATCCAATTAAAAGTAAAGGAAGATGAATTTTTCAGCATAGAGCCAACTAACCTAGATAAATTTCAGGATGAAAAATCTCTTTATGAGAAAATAAAAAACTTTAATCCCTACAAAGCGAAAAAGAATCAGGATTATTCTATTTCATTCAAAATAAACGATTCAACCAAAACTTCGTTTTTTATTCATTTACCAAAAAATTACAATCCTCATAAGAAGTATCCCCTGCTTTTCTTTCTTCATGGTGCAGTAAGAAGTAATGCGTTGATTGATTATCAGTTTGCAGATTGGAATTTAGGTGGTTGGAATAGATATTACACAAAATATGCAGAGCAAAATGATGTCATTTTAGTTTTTCCAAAAGGGAGCAGGCAATACAATTGGATGACATCAAATGAGGGCTTTTTTATGATTCCCGAAATGCTTGAAAGTATCAAGAAAGCAGTCAACGTTGATGACAATAAAGTTTTCATTTCGGGACATTCTAACGGAGGAACGGGGTCGTTTTCATATCTGATGAAACAACCTACACAATTTGCAGGTTTTTACGGATTTAACACTTATCCAAAAATATTTACGGGTGGTACTTTCGTTGAAAATATTAAAAACCGTTCATTTATCAATTTTTCAACAGATGAGGATTATTATTATCCACCAAACGCAAATGATGATTTAACAAAATTAATGAACGGAATAAATGCCGATTACAAAGATTATCGCTACAATGGATTTCCGCATTGGTTTCCACAATTTGACGAATCTGAACCAGCTTATCAGATTCTTTTTAACGACCTAATAAGCCGGAAGAGAAATCCTTTTTCGAAAGAAATATCTTGGGAATTTGATGATGAAAAATACGGAAATATTGATTGGTTTTCTGATATAAAACTAGATACCCTAAGCCGAAAATCAAATTGGCACAAAGAGTTAAATTTCAAAATCAACCAATGGTTGAAATACGACAAAAACGATAGCTTAGTTGTGCAGGAGGTTAATAAAAAAGCTTTTGATTTTCCAAGAAAATCAGGAAAAATAAAAGCTGAATATCAAAACAACATTTTCAGAATTAAAACTTCATCTATTAAATCATTTTCAATCAATATTTCGCCTGAAATGGTCAATCTGAAGAAGAAAGTAAAGGTTTACGTAAATGGTAAATTGTATTTCAATGGAAAAGTAAAGTACAATCGTGAATATATGTTGCAGAACTTTGAAAACAACCAAGACCGAGAACAAATTTGGATAAATCGTATTAACCTTAATATATCCTAAAATATGTACGCGTCCTTTTCATCAAAAGGTTGTTAAAAAGAATATATACAGCTCTTAATTTCAAGATGATGACGCATTGTTAAGGCTACGGTATGGGTTCGAAAGAAGAGTTGGTTACGCGGAAGAACAGTCGATTCGTTCGGCAGTTTTAACAAATTAAAAAAAAGGCCTCCTGAAATGCAGGTCTAAATCAATGCACAGCTTGGAGCGAATCTTGCGAGAGGAGCCAATATGGTAGGAACTAATCCTGGGACTGGAGTGAAGAACTGGGATACTAATTGTAAATAAATTCAGATGCGAAAGGAACAAATAACAGAGCAGTTAAAAGAGTATTATCCGGAGGGTGTTACCCTCGACGATATCATGGCTTATTCCGCTTCAGAAGCTTACAATAACCGGAAACAATGTATTGAATCAGCCTGGTCAGACCGCGGGCAATGGGAACAATTAAAAGAGTCCCTTACCGACCTGTCTGCTGAAATCTGGGACTATTCCTTCTTAGGGGGAAGCCCTTCATATCACTTTTCCTTCCCCCTTGAGCAGAATGAAGACATCTTATACTCTTTATTTGTTAGTGTTATTTTACCCTATTTTGCGATCAGGATAATGCGCCTCCCCGATCGGAAAAAATCATTTACCCCAGTATGCGATACTGATTTTCAGGTATTTGAAAAGCTGACAAAGAAAGTACAACATGTTTTCCCCGAGCATCTGATAATTAAAGACGATAGGTTGCTACAAACAAAGGTTGATATCTTCGAGGCAGATGGGGAAAATCCTCCATCAATACAGCACCTTTTATTCTCGACGATAGAAACATAGTTACAGCAGCACTATTCCGCAGTATTTAGGAAGCCTTAAGATCCTCCCAGACTCGAGGTTTTTTTATTCCTTTTATATCGTTTTTCATCGCATATCGTCCTTTATCCACTTTAATTCCCCGCGTTGGATCAGGACTATATACTTTTGCACGTGGTCATCGGTCAATAAGCAATTGTCATCTAGGTCGTAATTGAACTGCTTAGTGAAGGTGTCATACTGAATACTTCCTACATAAGCATTATTGAGATAAATAGGCCAAAGGCTGTATTTCTTGGCCCGAACTTCCACTACCTGGCGTTTTCCATGATGATAAAACAACTCAGGCACATCCGTGTCAAAGCGAAGTATAAGAGCGTCAATGCACGCTTCCTTGATGTCATCGGCAAGTACACCGAATGCCAATTGCCACACGCCCTGAGATTTCCTGAAAACATAAAAAGCAAGACCATTTTTGTTGTAAAGATGATAATCTTTCATGCCCATGCTTTTATCATGCACGGTAATTTGAGCGTACATTACCCGATTTCGGGAATCCGTAGCCAATTTATTTATTCGGTAGCTTTAATGAGACAAACAAATTAAGCAATAAAAGCTCCTCTCGTTAACCACCAAAGGAGGCAATCTTAGCCAAATATGTTCATACGTATAAAGCTCACAAGATTGGATAGATTCCTATCCCGGTCTATCAAGGATAGAAACTGACTGAAAACACTATCCGCCACTTTTTTATACGAATTATCTTATCGTTTTGGACGTTTCCTCTGTTCCAACTTTGCTTAGAAGATATTGAAATTAGACCTGATATTTTAGCTGATACAATGGTGATTACTGTTTTTATAGCAGAAGAACTTCCAATGGATATAACTGCCAACGGAAATGAATGGCTTTTGCGAGAATATAAAAAATCAGACAAATTAATAATTAAAGAATTAAACAATCCTGATTCAGGACTAAAACCATTTCCCCTAAAACCTTCAAAAATAGAAGAAGATTATCCTGTGTGGATGGAGGTGGTTTAACAAGTGAAATGGAAGATGAAATATTAAAACTTGAAAATTCGGGAGTAATTGAAGGGTATTATGATATAGCTGACAATCAATATGGACACAAACTTGGAGGCTATCCAAGCTTTTGTCAACCAGGCGTTTATTTCGGCAAAGACTTTGAATTTGTATTTCAAATTGCATCCGACGACAAAGCAAATTTGAATATAGTTGATAGCGGAACGATGTATTTTGCTAAAAATGCGAAGACAGAAGAATGGAATTTCTACTGTGACTTTTATTAAAAAAACAGCAGATAACATCGATTTGGCAAAATCTAGTAACTTTATAAAAGCCCGCAATATTTTATTTTTGCAGCATTGACATTCGAGATATCGAATTCTTTGGTAACTGTACTCTATTTTTGGCTCGACTCCCCTGCACTAGCCATACAACGTGTAAAGAAAAGAGTAGAAAACGGAGGACACAATATTCCATCTGATGTGATAGAAAGACGTTATCATCGTGGTTTAGAAAATTTGTTTAACATTTATATTCCAATATGTGATCGCTGGTTGGTTTTTGATAACATGGATTTAATCCCCGGAATTATTGCTCAGGGTGATAAATTTGGAGAATTCGTTTCAAATAGCGAAATTTGGTCAACACTAAAATCGAAATACTATAATGAACGATAAGGTAAATATTGAAAATATTAATCTTGCTGAACGAATTCGTTTAGGAGTGCAAAAGGCTTTACGAAAACTAGCCGAAGAAAGTGCAGCAAAGGGTGAGAGTTTGGTGGTAAAAGTTGACGGAAAAATACAAGAAGTACCTGCAAAGGAACTACTTATGAATTTACCAAAATAGTTTCTTCTGTAAACTATTTAACTAGGCCCCCGGCTATACGCCAAAAAATCTTTAATTCCTTAACGCGTATATTTATTATCTGGAGTTTCTCTTCTGTCTCTTGATTAAAATAGCCTTACCACTGCATATAAATATCTGATATATCATACCGAGTGGCTTCATGCTTCACTGCTTTTAGATAGACCATCTATTCCTTGGCAAAAATTCCAGTCGGACTTTGACTTCGCCTGCATGTACCCCGAAATCTAAAGCGCTATTCCGTCCCTGTGGTAAATCGATAAAGTTTTCAATGCACCACCATGCTTCGTAATTTGGGGCTAGCGGTATCTCCATAAAAATTCCGATAGCCAGATTCCTCATTTAATGGCGCATCCACTAAATTATAACAAGTGACTTGGCAAAACAGCTCCACTTTCGTATCTTCGATACAGCTACGACAAGTCGCCGCGCCAGTTACCTACAAGCATAACACGACACATCAAGAAAACACAATTGCATTTATGACACCTACGGAAAAACTAACTTCCATTTCGACCGAACAATATATTTAAGAAGATGGCGACGAATATAAAGTAGAATTAAAAGAAGGTTTGACAAATCAACAAATTGACGAATTAGCCAAAGATTGCCAACAGGACAAATTCCGCCAGAGATAAGAGAATTACTAAAATTTGCTAGCGCCTTTGAATTTTTTGGAATTGAAGAAATCACATTTGACGGAGTAGGTCAATTCGGATTTGAAGAGTTTTTTAATAATTCAGTTCAACTAGCAGGAGATGGGCATACATGCTCAACACGTGTCCCTCAAGCTGTTCAGTGATAATTAATTGTCTGTTAGGTACTACTTTAGGCTCGAACCTTACCGATCTATCCCGGCCTGTCTCCAGCTCAAAAGTTCCGGTATTGAGACCTCGGACTGTCTTTTTTGTCTTGCCATTTCGACGATTGCTATTGCCCGAAGCTTTCTTTTCGTTCAAGTGGTTTTCCAGTTGCATACCCAATTTTCATATTTAGTTACATTAAACTCATGTGATATAAATTCATGAAACTTTGTTTATTGATACAAGTTTTTGATACAACATCTTTTAAAATTAATCATGCTAATTAAGGATATCGAATAATCTCAATAAACCTCCGTTTTAATGTCTGAGAGGTTACAAATATGTATTGCTTGACGATAGTTTAGGTTAGATCTTTTCCACATTTTTAACATACTAAACCAAGCCTATGTTAGAACGTTTAATCAACAACAATGGTAAGATAGCGAAGAATTTGATAAAGAATCTTGGGGTGAATTAAAAAGGGTCCATACAATAGCGTTATTTTAGGCATTTTGATGCAGGGATTCTAACATTCTATTACAGTAAGTTAAGATGGTTTTATTGATATCCCCAAAGGCTACGTTATAACGGTAGTTGATCTTTTTTCATAAGTTTTTGAACCAAATAAAAAATCCTAAAAAACTTAAATGAGCTACATTTGTTATAAAAATGTGTAATTTAAAAAAGATAAACATATATGAAAAAATTAGGATTATTAGTTCGACTAGAAGCAAAAGCTGGAAAAGAAAAAAACGTTGAAGAGTTTATTACAAGTGCGTTGCCACTTGCTAATGAAGAAGTCGGCACTATTACTTGGTATGCGTTTCGTATTGACTCTTCTACATTTGGCATTTATGACACATTTTCAGATGAAGAAGGCAGACAAGCACATCTTGGTGGTAAGATAGCAAAGGCGCTTATGGAAAATGCACCAGAATTGTTAGCTAATCCGCCATCTATTGAGAAATTGGACGTTTTAGCCGCTAAATAAACATACCATAATTATTCTAAAATGGAAGTCTGTCAAAGTTCTGTAAATGAATTTGGACAGGCTTCCTTTGTTTACAAAACAGGTTAATGTTCTATCTGCTGTGCTTAGTCTCAATATTTCTTTTCCCTAAAAAGTTTTGAAATCAGGTCCCTATCTGCTTGATTAATGTCTATTGCATCTGTAACCGTTTTTAATAATATATTTATCATAATAGCGACGTATTGGTTCTTTAAAGATCGTAAAAAATTTTATGCCAGGATCAGAAAGTCAAAGGGTGATCGGGATAGCTGGTGTCCTATAACTTAAAGGAAAGCTTGCCGAAGAAAATGCTGCAAAGGATGAGAGTTGATGGTAAAAATTGACAAAAAAACAATAAGCCCCTACAAAGGAGCCACTTATGAAGTGGCCAAAATAGTTCCTTTATTTCGACACTTATAACTTATTCTCAGATTTGGACTTATCTGGAAATTTTATTCGTTGAGGTCGGCCAGGGATCTCGATACGGAATCGGTAGAGATTATTCTCACCGCAGCTACTGGGATAACGCTTCGGTTTCAAAAACGAAACAGGACAATAAATACAGACGACTATTATTGCCGCTACAAATTCAGGCACAATAATACCAAGATAAAATCTATCATATATATCTAGTGGTCATTGATATCGAAATATCCAAAGAAGAAGAAAAATCAATTTTAGCTATTTAAAATATACGTTATATTTATTCGAATATAGCCCCGCTAAAGCAAATGACAGAAACAGAAAAATATCTTGCTGACTTTAAAACAGCTGTTACAAGCGTATATCCCATTTCGGATAAGGCATTTGATTTATTGGCTGAAACGGCCTACATTCAGCAGTTTAAGAAAAATGAAGTTTTACTTAGGGAAGGGCGTGTCGCCAATGACATTTTCTTTGTCTGTAAAGGAGCCTTAAACTCTTATTTTATTGATGAAAAAGGAGCTATCTGGAATAAATGGATTTATTTGGAGAGGGATTTTGCGAGCACAAGATTTTCGGCAATCATAAAAACGCCCAACGATTTTAAACTGCAAGCTATTGAAAACACTACTGTGGTATGTATGCCTTATTATCAAACAAGAGCAGCTATCAATCAAAATGATGAACTAAAAAACCTTTACATTGCCTATTTGGAGAAAAAATGGATCGTCATTAATGAAGAAAGAGAAATTTCTTTACTGACCGAAAGTGCAACCACAAGATATCTCAAATTGCTGGCGGCACATCCGGGAATTGACAGCAGAATTCCACTACAATATATTGCTTCGCACCTGAGCATTACCCCAACACAGTTGAGCCGAATACGTAAAGGGCTAACCAAATAAAAAAATCATTACGCTCAACCTATATAGAGTGCGTTTTCGAAATCACACTTTATTTTTGCTTATTATCAAACAATAATAAAGGATACTATTAAACTCTTTGAAATAGAACGCATCGTACTATTAATTGAAGTTTGGAATAGGAGACCGTAATAATTAACAATTGAAATTAAATTATGCAAACAATTTCCAAAACACTAAAAATATTTCTAACCGCACTTATTCTTTCCAATATCGTACTGATGGCTTGTGTGGTCTACTTTTTTCTGAACAACAAGCACAGTTTAAGTGCTGAAAGAATAGATATCAAGGACAGATCTGGAAATAATCGTGTCGTTATTGCAAACACAGATAACATTCCGCAACCTATTATCAAAGGGAAAACATATAAAAGGGCTTACGCTCCCGCGGGCCTGATTTTCTATGATAAAAATGGAGACGAAAGAGGTGGTTTGGCAATTACCGATAATGAAGAGACTAACCTGAATGCACTTGCATTTGATTATCAGAATGCCGATGCCATTGGTATCCTGGCACAGGATAATAAACACGACAATTATTTCAGGGCTGGTCTATTGATTAATGATAAAGATCTATCCGGTAAGCCGGGGCATAATATTAACCGGATAAACCTACTAACAGAGAATGGGAACGCTTCTTTGGTGATGAAAGATAACAATGAGATACCGAGAATTATTTTAAAGGTGGACAGTCTGGGTAACCCTTCTATCGAAATGTTGGACGATAAGGGAAAAGTGAAATGGAAACAATAAGCTATAATCGAGAACTGTGCTGTCATTGATAAAATCACTATCTCCGCTTAAGCGATCGAAGCATAAACCGAAAAACGAAAAAGCAACCTATATCAGTAATCTCATTCGACAGCAGTTTGATATTGTATCGCATGGAACCCTAACAGATTTATCCGTTTGGATGGACACGGACAAGACCAGTAAAGATCATTGCTAATTTGTAAAAAAAAGCTTACTCGTCGCCCCGCTGTCCGTAAATGGTTGGATCGGGGTACTTATATGGATGATGTAGCACCATTTGATCAATTATGTTTAAATTCACGTTACAATGATAACTTGCTACGGCCCATGATCAATATACTCTATACCTTTCATGCTTTTTCAGCGGGTGCATTTCTGTTGCTCGGCACCTTAATCGTTATGGGTGTCAACCACAGTTGTTCCCACGCAGACCGGTGGCTTGGGACTTGGTATTATTTGATGGCATGCTTATTTACCCAGCTTTTTCTGGAAGGTTTTCATATCGAGAGCAATGGATTGATCCATACGCTGGAACTCCCGCGATGGGCAACACTCCCCTGCTTCTATCTGGCCGTTCACTACATGGTCAAACCAACAGCAACAATTCGGTATTGGGGACTACATTTTGTTCCATTCCTCGCTTTCGTTTTCTTCTCGATCATCTATTTAATACCCGGACTTTTTAATAAACACATCCATCCTCCTCAATTACCGCAATGGATCATCTTTGCTATCAAATATTTCTTTTTTGCACAATGTATCTTTTATTGGATTGCCTGTTATAGGCTCTTCAAAATACACCAGAAAAACATTCGCCAACTATCTTCCTATACGGAAAAGATAAACATGGCCTGGTTGAAGTATCTATTGATCGCGCTCTTATTGATGATTGTTGCCCGCCTGCTGGCTATGGTATATATAGTTTTTAGTGCTGTCGCCCCAATTTTATATTTTATGGGCACTGTGGCACTTGCCTACGCAACGTTAACACAACGGTCAATTTACACAATTGAGTCTACAGAAAACCTCATCAACGAAGCGGAGCATAAAAAGGTTAAAGCCGAAGAGCGGCTGACAGCAAAACAAGTAGACGCATTAAAAGAAAAACTAGTACAGAAAACAGCAGCTGAAAAGCTATATCTCGACCCGGCTTTGATACTATCATCCCTCGCGGAGCATATCGGAATCAATCCGCATGATCTGTCGTACATCATAAACAATGGGCTGGAAAAAAATTTTTACCAGTTTATCAACGGGCTTCGAACGGAGGAAGCGAAAATACTTTTATTATCCGAAGAGGCCAAGCTACTTGATATGTTTGGAATCGCAATAAGGGCAGGTTTCAATTCAAGAACAACCTTTTATGCCAGCTTCAAAAAAGCAACAGGCATTACGCCGACAGAATATATGAAAGTCAATAGTAAACAATCAAACTAACCCGACGCAATGAAGTTTGTTCGATTGCATCCATTCGGACGGTTAGCCTATCAAAAAGACCTACTCTTGTATCAAATCAACAAAAGAAATTATGATACAATACACCAAACCAAGCGGGTACTCGAGAGCGATCCGCCAATTTTCCAAAGCAACATATGGTCTTCTGGTGGGAGCATGTTGTCTTTTTGCTTCGATTGATACATTTGCCCAGTCCGCCTCTAAAGATAGCCCCCAGCAACAACAGTTGGTTCCGCTAAAATCATTTCAAGGTTACTACCAGCTACCCAATAAAGTAGCTTTCATTGCTTTCGAGGAGCAAGATAACAACCTGTATGCGACACAGCTGTGGGATCAGAAAAAAAGATATCAGCTGGTCCGTAAAGATGATACGCATTTTGAATCCAAAAATGAAGGCTACGCCATAGAATTTTTAAAGGATGATTCCGGCGATTTTAGCCAAACCAAGATACTGGGTAGGATTTTATGTGAGCGCGTGCCATTTGACCCCACTAAAATCGCGAGTTTAACCGCATCTCAACTGAAACAACTTGCCGGAACTTACCTCAAGGTAAATGATAACAACTTTAAGATTCAAATAGATCCCTCCTCAACAGGCCTAACGCTTACGCAATCGTGGGATAACAAAACAATTTCATTTACCCCACGATCGGAATTTTTCTTTCTAAATGATGATGGTACCTTCCCATTGACATTTTCTGTTGCCAATGGAAAGGTGGAGCAAATGCAGTGTTTCGAAAATGATGTCTGGCTAAAGACGGACCAATAATCCTATTCAAGAAAAATAATATGAACAGATCTATTGTCTGCTTATTCCTTCTGCTAATAGGTACCTTTGGGTTAAGTGCCCAACAGGTGGCGGATGAAAAGTTTCATTATCCCATCACCGATCCGCTGGTGCGGATCGGTGATGGACCGCTACTCCTATTTGACGAGGCACACAACAATCCGGTTACTTTGAGAGGAGCCTACGCTCCTTTTTCAGATCTTCTGCAAGCTGATGGATATCGCCTCCGAAGTGCCAAAGAAAAAATCTCTTACGATCAATTAAAGGAAGTGAAAATTTATATCAGCATAAATGCCTTATATAATCCAGAAAACTGGAAATTACCCACCTATTCAGCCTTTACCGATCAGGAGATAGAAACACTCAGTCAATGGGTATTTGATGGCGGAAGCCTATTTCTAGTGACCGACCACATGCCTTGTGCCGGATCTGTACAAACGCTTGGTGCGGCATTTGGGATTCATATCGTGAACGGTTTTGCCTTACCTAAGAATGGACGTCCCGAGATCTTTTCAAAGGATAGAGGCACACTGTTATCCAATGAAATAACCACTGGATCAGGTAAGGAAATAGACAGTATCATGTGCTGGGGTGGAACAGGCTTTATCATACCAACGAAGGCACATATTATTTCTTTATTAAATGAAGAATATGACATCTACCTACCCAATGATGCGAATCAGATAAAAAGACCTATTCCAGACAATATTCCCCGATTGTCGGGCAAAGGGTTTGCAAACGGCGCTTACCTGCAATTTGGGAAAGGGAGAATTGTGGTATTCGGAGATGGTGCTCCTTTTTCGGCACAACTCCATGGCATCAAAAGTGAAAAAAGAGGAATGAACCACCCGGCCGCAAAACAGAATGCCCAATTTTTGCTCAATATAGTTCATTGGCTTGACCAATGACCTGATTTGGCTAGTCTAATGCTGATTCCTCTAGAAATAAATTTGTCATATAATTGATATACGATAGTCGAGTGGACTAATTCTTGTTTTCTTTTTAAACAGTCTGGTTAATGACTGAGGTTGATCAAATTGCATTTTTTTAGCGATTTCAGCTACTGATAAATCAGTTTCAGCAAGTAATTCCTTTGCTATTTTAACAATAAAATTGTCAATATGATACTGTGCTGTATTTTTAGAAGTTTTTAAAGAAACATCATTGAGAAATCGTGTTGTACAATTTAGTTTCTTGGACAATAATGTTAAACTAGGAAGTAAAAACAAGCATTTTCTTTTGTTATCAAAAAGAGTGTGCAGCTCGCTCATGAAATCTTTTTGTAACGCGCTAAACTCATTCAGCTTATCTTCCATTAACTGTTGATAAAACCTTTGCATATGTTGTAAAAGCAAATCAAGATAAGAAATAAGTATTTTAGACTGCGTTTCACTCATGGGCATCTTAGTCTCGAGGTCTATCAGTTCAAAGATATTTTTTATAAGTCTATAATCGTTATTCGATAAGATCATCGATTCCTGAATGGAGTATTCTAGAAACCCAAATTCTTTCAATTTATTTCGCAGACTATATCCTGTAAATAGATCTGAACGGAATGCAAAATAAGCCCCTTCTTTAAAATATCCTCTTAGTTCTTGAACCGGAAAATACTGGCTGCTGAAAAATAATAAGATATGTTGTCCACGATGATCCTTAGTTGAACATCCAAACACAATCAAGAAATATTTATCATCAATCCATCTTTTGGCAGAATCAAAAAATTGCTCCTCATTTCTAAAATTGTCAAAATAATAACTGAAGCTTGCACTGAAAGCATTTTGAAATTCATTATTATTACCTGTATTTATCATATTTTATTTTTTCTTCGAGACTTTGCGCGTTATTTTTTTATTGAATTATTCCCTCAAGAAAAACCCTCTTTAAAACAATATTGTTTGTAAAATAGAGGGATTTCCTAAAGGATACATCTAGCAGCTTCGTTTTCAACGTTATTTCTAACTCTTTTTTTCTAAGATGGCTAAAAAAGCACGTTTGACACCTAAGATTAGCAGTTACTTCTTTTCAGGAACAATTGCTTTACCCGATTTTTCGAGCTCTTTCACAAAATCCCGCCCCCAGTAATGGATATCGTAGTGCTCAATATGCTCGTACAGCCTGCGCGCCCTGACCTGAGCCTCTCCGGGTTCCATGACCAAGGCTTTCAACAGTGCATCTTTCATGCTCTTACGGTCGTAGGGATTGGTCAATATGGCATAAGGCAATTCGACCGAGGCACCTGCAAATTCTGAGAGCACAAGAATCCCAGGAGTCTCCAATAACCCATGGGTCGCAATGTATTCCTTTGCGACTAGATTCAGTCCGTCCCGTAGAGGCGTGATCCAGGCAATATCACTCAGCGCATAGTGTTTGACCACTTCCTCAAAAGGTAAGGCCCTGTAAAAATATTGGATCGGGGTCCAGTTCATCGTTGCAAATTTACCGTTGATCTCACCCACGGCCTGATTCACCTGATCCCGAATTTCGTCATAGATCGTCATCCCCTGCGATGGCGGCGTACAGACATTGACCAGTTCGATCTTGCCCCTAAATTCTGGGTATTCGGCCAGAAATTCACCAAAAGCCTGGATTTTTTCCAAGGGGCCTTTGACGTAATCCAGGCGCTCGATGGATATGATACGCGTTATTCCCGATCCGGCTTTGTTTTCTTTGAGGGCATTGATCTCGGTCTTAACCTTATCATCTGTCAAAATCTGTTCGATATGATCCCTGTTGACCCCCACCGGTTGCGCGCCAAGCCTAATCTGCCGGCCATCCACCTCTATGATCTTGGTCATCTGATCGACGCCGAGCGCACAGCTATAGGTCAGGAACTGATTGGCGACATCAACTTTTTTGACCACTTTAAATGGTGTATGGCTACGGATCACATCCACAAAATTCTCGACATAACGCGGGATATGAAAACTGATAAAATCACAGAGCAGTAGGCTGCCGATAATCTCTTTGCGCCAGGGAATAATATTGAAAATATCTGCTGCCGGAAAAGCCGTATGATGAAAAAAGCCAATTTTCAGGTCCGGGCGCATGGTCTTTAAAAAAGAAGGCACCATCCACAGATTATACTCATGGATCCAGACCAGCGCCTCCTCGTCGGCCTCGCGGGCAATCCGCTCGGCAAAGCGCTTGTTGATCATCAGGTAATGTTCCCAGTCCTCGTGGTTGAATTTTGCCCGGTCAACAAAGGAAAAGATCGTCGGCCAGAACGCCTCTTTGGAGAATACACGATAGAACTTATCGATATCCTCTTTAGACAGCGATAGGGTGGAAGCGACCAGATTAGGATATCGGCTTTCGTCCACCAACTGATTTGGAACCAGCTTTCCGTCCTGCTGGATGACTTCCTCCCCGATCCAAAGACCGGAGCGTCCCTTTTCAAATAAGCCCAGCAGCGAGGGAATAATGCCATTTGGACTTCTGGGCGGTACCCTTACCGTCTTACCATTGACCGACTCCTTTTCAAAAGGCAGCCGATGGTACACCATCACCAGCTGGTCTGATTTTTTGGATTTTCTTTTTTGAGGCAACGATTTTTGTTCCCCGCGGATCAACTGCTGAAACGGGCGGTATTTGCCCATATATTCCAGTATACCGCCCGCCCCAGCGGCCTCTGCACTGTACGCTGTATCCAACTGATCAATGGCCTGCAGCAGCCCCGGCTCAGATTTTCCGACAGCAACACCACGAAAGCCGATCTCAAACAAGGCCAGATCATTCAGTGTATCGCCAGCTACCATCACATCATCTGGGTCAACGGCCAGAAATTCAACCAGCTTCTTTAATGTTGTCCCCTTATTGACACCTCTGGGGAGCAAGTCCAGGTATTTATCGGCCGAAGTAATAATATCACAGTCATACCTGTCAGCCACCTGCTGCACCAGACTATGGTCAACCCCTGCTTCATAATAAAATGAACTGCGGCGCTGCTGCGGCACATGTTGATAATTCAACTGCGGTATTTCCTCCAGCGCTGCCCGGATGGCATAAGTCTGCGGCCATTTTTCCTCAATCTCACTCTGCAGCGGCTCAATCGCTTCCAGGCTATGGCCGTTAACGACCGTGGCGCCCACATCCGCAATAATGAAATCTGGCACCGGAATAAGCGGGTCGCTCAGCAGCGGCAATACCGACTCCAGCCCTCTTCCGGTAACAAAGACCAGCTGCATATTCGGGCTAGTTTTTATCAATCTATATAATCTGAGGCGGTCTTCCATCTTTCCGCCCAAAAAAGTTCCATCTAAATCTGTTGCTAATAGCATATTATTTTATATTCCTTTCTAAAAGTTTAAATTCATCAATTGCGGCCATATGGTTGTATAGCACACGATATGTTGTCTGTAAGAGGGGCAAATTGAGCCCGAGGCTCGAGACCGTCGCCATCAGCCCCCGGGTTGCAAAATATCCTTCAGCGACCATGCCCATGAGTTGACGGGCTTCGAACACCGAATATCCCTGGCCAAGGTATTTACCGAAAGTCCGGTTACGGCTATGCGCGGAGTAACCCGTCACCAATAGGTCGCCCAAATAGGTGGAGCTCCCCAGCCGGACATCGGGCGCACCAAGGGAATGCAGCAACAGCCCCAGTTCGTCAATCGCATTGGCCACAAGCACCGCCATAAAGTTGTCACCGTAGTGGAGTCCTTCAGCCATGCCACAGACGATGGCGACGACATTTTTGTAAATAGCGGCGTACTCCACGCCCAGCATATCGCAGCTATAATTTACCTGCGTATAGCTTGAAGCGAAGCCCTTGGAAATCTTACGGATAAAGGATTCGTTGGGACCGCAAAGGGTCATATAGGTTTTCTTGTTCCGTGCGATTTCTTCGGCATGGCATGGTCCTGCAATGATTGCCTGCTGAAAATCTTCCAATTCAAAATACCTAGCGAGATAAGCACTGGGAAGCAGGTTGTCCGGGCCGACGGTTCCTTTAATAGCGGTGATCACAAACTTTTCGGCAAGGTCCTCTTTGGGGATTGCGGCGCAAACTTTGTCCAAATGCGCACTGGGCACGACGAAAAGGATTACTTTCGATCGGGCCACGATCTCGTCCAGCTGATCGGACGCATAAATTTTTGTATTGTCAAGTTTTAAAAACGATAGGTAGTCAGGGTTAACAGCATCCCGGTTTATCGAGCGCACCTGCTCTGAACGCCGCAAGTACCAGTTGGTATGAATGCTATTTTCTGTCAAAATTTTAACCAGGGCCGTGGCCCAACTCCCACCACCTATCACACTAATCTCATTCAAATCGTTGGGGGTTTTAAAGACGCGAAACAGAAGAAATTTCGCCGTCGGGTTATCTATTAATTTACTAATATACGTAAAAATTAATCAATAAGCAAACTTTACACATAAAAACAGCGTTAAAGGGGTATTTTCCACGCCAAAATCCGTGTTTATATTTCTTCGTAAATTTGTTCGTTCATATGAAAAATTTAAACATGCTTAACTTCAATGAACAATCACCAAGTTCAATTTATCAGTACATTTTTAATTTCTTTGCCAAATTGGATTTATCCGAGCAGCAGGCACATATTGTTACGGCCGCCGGATTACTTTTTGCTTTTGCGGTGATGCTCTATGCGCTCGATTATATCATGCGCAAAGTATTTTATTCCGCATTGAACCGGATTGCCCAGCGAACCTCGACCAAATGGGATGATTATCTTTTGGAAAACAAGGTGCATGTACGCGTGAGCCGCACCCTGCTCGTGCTGCTTACACGGCAGCTGCTACCGGTGATCTTCGTTGGTTTTCCGGTGCTTACAGCCGCTATTGTCAAGTTTCTGGATATCGTGGTATTGTTCACCATCTACTATCTGGCCAATAGCTTGTTAAAAACCTGCCGCGATATTTTTCGTGGTACAAATGTGTTTAGGGACAAACCCATCGACAGCTACCTGCAAGTGGTACAGATCTTTTTAATATTTGTGATCGGTACACTGGTCGTTTCCCTGCTGACCGGCAATTCGCCCTGGTCTTTTCTGGTTTCGCTAGGGGCGGCATCCGCCATCCTCATGCTCGTATTTAAGGATACAATCCTGGGCTTTGTGGCCAGTATTCAGGTGTCGGCAAATGACTCGGTCCGCGTAGGAGACTGGATAGAAATGCCTAAATACGGTGTAGACGGCGACGTGCTGCAGATTAACCTCAACAATGTGAAGATACAAAATTGGGATAAGACCATTGTCACCATTCCGACCTATACCCTACTGAGCGATTCATTTAAAAACTATCGTGGGATGCAGGAGACCGGTGGCCGTCGGATAAAACGGGCATTGAACATTAAAATGTCTTCGGTACGCTACCTCAGTGAGGAGGAAGTCACGGCATTGAAAACGATCCGGCTGCTAGCTCCCTATATCGAAAAAAGAGAGCGCGAGATTGCCGAGTACAATAAAACCTGGCATACAGACAGCTCCTCGCCCGTCAATGGTCGCAGGATGACCAATATCGGCCTGTTCAGGGCCTATGTACTCGCCTATGCCAAACATAACCCCAATATCCATCAGGAACTTACTTTATTGGTCCGTCAGCTAGCCCCTAGCGAATACGGTATTCCACTGGAACTCTACATGTTTACCAAGGGGACACAATGGGCCTATTTCGAAGATACGATGGCCGATATTTTTGACCATTTACTTGCTGCCATTAAGCACTTTCACCTGCAGGTATTTGAACTGCCAGCATCTGATGACCTGAGGGTGCTCGGTGCAATGGAGCCCCGCTCCTAATCGCGACCTCTCTGTTGCGATCTAGGTTTGCCCAGTGGTTTCAATCTTATTGCCGCTGGGTAACTACAATCATTAACTGCGCAAAACAAAACATCAAAATATATCCTCAATTGCTCTTCCGAAAGTACAGGAATTTCTTCATATACCAATGTGATTCCTTTTTTACTAATCCAGCTAAAATCTCTTAGACAATCAAATACAGCACTCCAATTTTCCCCAAAATAATCTGGAAAAGTAAGAATATTGCTCAACTTTCTAAATAATTCATTTTCACCTTCTACTTTGGGCAGATATGCAACGTACTCAACTTCGTTGAAGTAGGCAATCGGATATTCTAAAAATTTAATTTTCTTCATTTTATCAATTAATCAAGTTAATCCTACATTACAAAAAATAGGATTTCTTACTAACAGAGTATTATGACCATTACCGCCGGCTCCTTTTGGCACATTTAAAATTGCTACAAATGTTCCACCTTTAAATTGTCTTTGAAATGGCGTTCTGCCCCCTTCACTTTGTTGATGTTAAGCTACGTATTTTCGTAAGTATAAGAAAAGCCGTCATCCCCTTCTGCATTCCGGTATCTCCCTACTCAACAGCTAGAAATAATTTTTTTTAAAACCAAACAGGATTCAATATTGTATTAATAGTACTTTTCAGAAATAGGTAGTAATTATGAAGTCTTGAGATCCTCCCAGACTCAAGGTTTTTTATTCCTTTTATATCCTTTTTTCATCGAACATCGTCCTTTATCCACTTTAATTCCCCACGTTGTATCATGGCTATATACTTTTGCACGTGATCATCGGTCAATAAGCAATTGTCGTCAAGGTGGTAATTGAACTGCTTAGTGAAGGTGTCATATTGAATACTTCCTACATAAGCATTATTGAGGTATATATGCCAAAGGCTGTATTTCTTGGCCCGTACTTCCACTACCTGGCGTTTTCCATGATGATAAAATAACTCAGGCACATCCGTATCAAAGCGAAGTATAAGGGCGTCAATGCACGCTTCCTTAATGTCATCGGCCAGTACACCGAATGCCAATTCCCACACTCCCTGAGATTTCCTGAAAACATAAAAAGCAAGACCATTTTTGTTGTAAAGATGATAATCTTTCATGCCCATGCTTTTATCATGCACGGTAATTTGAGCGTACATTACCCGATTTCGGCTAAAGATTTCCAGAGGTTTCATTTCACAATATTACTAATAATATTAGTAATATTGTATACAGTAAAGATATTTAGGATTTCACATTTTTTATATGCCCTTGGATGGATGAGGCCTCTCATAGCTGGTAGAGCGACCGCCAAAGAAATCGACATAGCTCGCTCTTATATCGCTAAAGGCAGTGGTGTCGATGTAGCGATTTATTATTGTGCAATTGGTTTATGATCTCGCTAACAGCTTCCACAGTTTGTCCGATTTCTTCTGCTGTAGTGAAACGCCCTAAACTAAATCTTAGTGCATTAAATGCCTCATCCCTACTCAATCCCATAGCTTGAAGTACAGGAGAAGGTGCTGCTTCAAAATAACTGAGTACTGAGCAGTTGGAAACACATATATTATCGAGTTTTTGAACAATATTTTCGCTGTTAATACCATCAAAACGTATTGTACATGTTGTATAGATCCTGTGTGTTTTAGAACCTATTAATTTCGTCCCTCCGATTGCCAATAATTGTTGTTCTAAGATATCACGTAGTTTGCCAATGCGTTCTTCGTCTTCATTCATCTGTAAAGCTGCGAGTTCAGCGGCTTTGCCCATACCAACGATACCCGGCACATTAAGTGTACCATTTCTTGCCTCGCCTTCATGTCCACCAGAAAAAATAAGCGGTTTCATAGGTACTTCGGGTCTAAAATAAATACCGCCTATACCCGTTGGCCCATAAAATTTATGGGCAGAGAATGTGAGGATATCTATTAATGATCGTGCGCGAACAGGGAGTTTTCCGACAGATTGGCTTCCATCGGTCATAAAAAAGGCGTCATGAGCATGTGTTATTTCCGCAATTCGCTCTATGTCCTGAATCACACCAGTATCATGGTTGACATGCATCACACATACTAAAGCTGTAAGAGGTGTAAAGGCCCGCTCTAGTTCTTCAAGGTCTATCAATCCGTCGCTATCGACAGAAAGGTAAGTAACCGCAATACCATTGGTCTCAAGATACCTGCAGGTATCCAAAACTGTGGGATGCTCTGTCTGTACAGTTATAATATGTTGTTTCCCGGGCCTCAATAATCCACGTAATCCCATATTGATAGCTTCAGTAGCACCAGCTGTAAAGAAAATATCTTCTGCATTGGTATCTATAAGATCAGCAATCTGTCTCCTACTCTTCTCGACCGCAGTATCTAAATATTTGCCTAGTTTATGACGACTTGCTGCGTTACCATACTTGTCTGTCAAATAGGGCATCATTTCGTCTAAGACCCTAGGATCCATTGGAGTGGATGCATTGTTGTCAAGATATATAATTTTGTCCATGTTAGTCGATTTGTCTTGCGTCATTCTTTTCATCCTCATCATACGTTTTGAGCATATAGTGTTGTCCTAGGTTTCCCTCAAAGACTTTTATTTCGGCAGTCGTTGGCGGATGCGGAAAATCACCTTCCCATTTCAAAAAAAATAAATTCATCCACCGAGTTCCCCATTCTCTGTTCTCAAATATGGCATCGTTGTAATTTCCTCCAAAAGTAATTACCCAGGATGGTAGCCCCACTTCAGCACGCTCCCATTTAACGACTTGCCGCGCATTAAAAATGTTTATAAGAGATAGCAGCCCGTAGGAATAGACAGTTGAAAAGAGAAAAATAGCGCTTATATAAAAGAATTTCGAAAGTGCTTTTGGAATAATGATTTTTTTTAACCCGATTAACATACTAATGGTTACCATCACAGCTCCACCCAACAGAACCGCCCACGGTAAAAAGTACCAATCATCTTTCAAATGAACTTGATCATATAGCAAAAATGCAAATTCTAGCACTATAACAAAAGTTAATAATCCCAACCCAGATCTGTTGATGAAATATTCAGTCCGCCAATTTTTAAAAAAAAGAACTAATATTAATCCAGAAAACAGTCCGTAAAACAAAGCTATGTATTGATTAAAAAGCATAAAACCTGCACTGTAAAAAATCATAACTAATAACAAACCGATTAAAACTAATCCATCGAATTTCTCGTTTAAATAAGTGCTAAGCTTTTGTATAATACGCATAAATTAGGCTTTTGGTTAACCTTACACGCCTAAGATTAGCCGCATAGGATAAATAACATTAGCTTAAAGATAAATATTATTTATCAATACTTAATAAGGTTAGGAATAATTATTCGGATTGTTACATAGAGAAGGCTCCAAACTTCCCCAAATGAGCTGTTAAAATAGAAACCTCATTTTGCTTTAATTTTATCTCTATGCTTTAGACCAAATTTAATTAAAGCATTGGCAACTTCCTCCGTTTCTTTAGCATAGGCGGTAAGCGCATAAGAAACAGTTACAGGTTTGGTGTCATTAACC
Source organism: Sphingobacterium sp. UBA865 (assembly GCF_002295765.1). Classification (NCBI taxonomy): domain Bacteria; kingdom Pseudomonadati; phylum Bacteroidota; class Sphingobacteriia; order Sphingobacteriales; family Sphingobacteriaceae; genus Sphingobacterium; species Sphingobacterium sp. UBA865. Next base: position 29,015 of record NZ_DBGB01000006.1, read on the forward strand.
GTTCTACTAATCAGTAAATTATCTTCTAATTCCTGAAGTTCCTTGGATAGAACTTTTGGGGATATTCCCTGAGCCATCTCTTGCAGATCTTTAAACCGCATTGGGCCGTGTTTCTGCAAATTGTGTAGGATACAAAATTTCCATTTACCACTGAGCAATTCAATGCCATCTTTTAATGCCAATATAGTTTCTTTACCAATATTTTTATTGCTCATAAGATAGTTACTTTCCTAAAGGTAATGAATAGTAAATATATATTGAATATCCAATAGTTTTGTTGTACAAAAATTTAAAGAAAATCATTATGAAAGTAACAGTAATCGCAAATATTTCGGCTAATGGAAGAATTTTGATATCCGATAATCCGCATCATAAACTGCCACCGGAAGCAATGGAATTTTACATACAATTTGTAAAACGGATTGGAAATGTAGTGATAGGATTGAAAACATTTGAAAATTTTCTAAATTTTCCAGATCCGATAAAAGATCATTTTAATGGAATAGAAATCATCATATTGGCCGATAAACCTTATACGGCTGACGGCTACAAGACTGTTGCAAGTCCTGAAGAAGCAATTGCATATATGTCTGCAAAAGGAGTGCGGGAAATAGCCGTTGGTGGCGGAGCAGGTACTTTCAACGCTTTTTTGGATAAGAATTTGGTTACCGATATTTATTTTAACATCAGCCCTATAATTACTGGAGCTGGAGCAATTTTAGCAAGCAATGAGGATTTAAGTTCAACGTTCAAGTACCAAGGTCAGAAGCTTAAAAACGGTTTTCTTCAATTGCATCTAACGAAAGAAGACTGAATAACAACAGACCAAAAATGTCTTTCAAAAATAGTTGAATGACGGAAACAAACCCGCTAAAATTATTTCTTTCGGATCTATATCTTTCAATTGGCGACTGAATCCACACGACGATAAGTATATACATCATGGTTAAGGGCGCCGGCGAGCGGAAAGAGAATAAGAAAACCGCCAGCTGTCGACTCACTCGGCACGACTAAATCACCATGGTTATCTAGTGCAAAGCAAATAGTCTCGGTAAAGAATCTATTAACTAATACATAGATGTCAAGGTCGGTATTTCTGAAAGAAACAAAGTTTTGCGGTTCGGGCTTAATTTTCCTCGTTCTTTCACGCACGACATTTCCTAAGGTATAAATTAGTTTGAAATGGATTTTTTTTTGGGTGAGCTGTGGTCAAACGAACAGCTTTTGCACCTAACAAATAAATAATTTGTGCATATTTCAATGTTGTATTAGCTCTAAACTTACCAAATTTCCATTATCTCAAAGGAGAATAAAACTTTAATAAATCGTTGACGTTTTTGACCAATGTCAACGACTATATCCTAATATAAAGTGCATCTTTGACCTATAAATAATAAGCGATGAGAGAGCAACTATTACAATTGTTACGTGAAAAAGCGTTGTTAAACGAACAGCAATTAACGGAGGCCCTAACTTATTTTAAACCCCAATCGATAAAGAAAAATGACCATCTGCTCAACGAAGGTTCCATTGCAGACTATCTTTTCTTTGTCGGAAAGGGCTGTCTGCGCCTATATTTTCGCAATGACGAACTATCAACGGCAACCCGATTCATGGCTTTTGAGCATACTTTTCTAACCTCTATCGTCAGCTTCATTTCCAGACAGCCAGCTACAGAATTTATCCAAGCCGTAGAAGATACGGAGGTCCTAAGCATCAGCAACACTGATTTTATCTTTTTGAGAGCAAATATGCCCGGCTGGGACAATTTTTATATCTACATCCTCGAATATGGATTAACTGTTGTTAATAATAAGCTCAGCAGCTTATTAACCCAAACTGCTAAAGAACGTTATCGCGATCTATTGAAAAATAATCCCGAACTCATACAGCGTTTGTCTAATGCTAACCTTGCGGCTTATCTGGCGATATCACCCGAAACACTAAGTAGGTTAAAATCTACTATTTAACTAATAAAAAATGAGAAGCGACGAAGTAAAGCAGGGATACCAACGTACTCCCCATAGAGCCCTATTTCGGGCCACAGGCGTAAATGATAACGATTTTGATAAGCCTTTTATTGGAGTGGCAAATTCCTTTATCGAAATTATACCCGGACATTTTTTTCTGAATAAGGTTGCTGAGATCATTAAAGACGAAATCAAGGCAAACGGATGTATTCCTTTTGAATTCAACACGATCGGTATTGACGATGGTATTGCTATGGGACACGATGGAATGCTGTACTCGCTCCCCAGCCGAGAATTGATTGCCAACTCAATTGAAAGCGTCATGAATGCACACAAATTGGATGCTATGATAGCTATCCCTAACTGCGATAAGATTGTACCCGGCATGATTATGGGTGCGCTACGTGTAGATGTGCCTACAATCTTTGTCAGTGGAGGCCCCATGAGAAAAGGGTATATCAAAGATGGCACTGCCATTGACCTGTCTACAGCTTTTGAGGCTGTAGGCAAACACGAAGCAGGCTTAATCAGTGACGAAGAGCTCAAAGACATCGAGTGTAATGCATGCCCCAGTGGTGGTAGTTGCTCGGGTATGTTTACAGCAAATTCCATGAACACCCTGATGGAAGCTATGGGTATAGCACTACCTGGTAATGGAACCATATTGGCATTAACACCCGAGCGTGAAAATCTATATCGGGAATCAGCCAGAAGGATCTGTGAAATCGCCAAAGACAATCAGCTTTCCAAACAATTCAAACTTAAAAACATCATCAATGAAAAAGCCATCCAGAATGCTTTTGCAGTGGATATGGCCATGGGCGGTAGTACCAATACTGTCCTTCATATGCTTGCTATAGCTCACGAAGCGGAAATAGATTTTCAGCTTAGGGACATTAACTCAATATCAGATCAAGTAGCGCACATTGCAAAAATATCGCCCAGTTTAAGCACCGTCCACATGGAAGACGTCCATCGCGCCGGAGGAGTAAACGCTGTAATGAACGAAATGACCAAGCGCAACAACCATGTCCTTCAGGATAATATAACGATCAGTGGCGAAATGTTATTCAAAAAGATTGCCAATGCAGCGATCAAAGATGCAACAATCATACATACAATAAATAATCCATACAGTCCTGTTGGAGGATTGGCGATTCTATTCGGAAATCTTGCAGAGCAGGGAGCCGTTGTAAAATCTGCAGGAATCACTGGCGAAAAGAATTTTAGCGGGACTGCGGTTTGCTATGATAGTCAAGAAGAGGCCATAGTAGGCATCCTTGCCGGTGAGATCAAAGCTGGAGATGTTGTGGTGATCCGTTACGAAGGTCCCAAAGGTGGCCCGGGGATGCAGGAAATGTTGACACCTACTAGCCTGATCATGGGGATGGGATTGGGCAGTTCTGTAGCGTTGGTAACAGATGGCCGATTCAGCGGAGCTACCCGCGGAATAGCTATTGGACATGTCTCACCTGAGGCTGCTGAAGGTGGATTGATTGGATTACTAAAAAACGGAGACTATATCGTTATTGATATCGACCAACATATGCTTTCAGCTGACATTAGCGAAGATGAGATTCAATTGCGAAGAAAAGGCTTTATTCCGATCAGAAAAAAACTAAATTCTAAATGGTTGAGTCAATATCGGCAGCTTGTTGGCAATGCTAGTAGTGGTGCCATATTAAATTGTGATTTTTGAAAATAAAACCGTTTCAGTTTAGCAAAATTGACATCTTAGGCTAATTCTAATGTATTTAGGCAAATAAGGAAGGTAACAGAAAAAGAACAGAACTGGTGGTGGTTACCATCATGGCATGCTATTTTTCAATCGGGCAAGGTTAATACCAAAGCCTACTATACATTATTTATTCTGAATGAATATGTTGGTCAATTTTAACTATCTAGATTATTACAAGCTGTAAGGCTAAGATATTGGTTTGAAAGTGGGATCGGTTACGGAAAACCGTAAGAATGTCTAACAGGCAATCCTTAGGTTTGAAAAGACAATACAAACCGCATTAATCAATAACATATGAAAGATAAAACAACCGCAGCTTTAATGGCATTTTTCTTGGAGTATTTGGTGCACATAGATTTTACCTAGGGCAGACCGGATTAGGTTTCCTTTATCTCCTTTTCTGTTGGACGCTTATACCTGCTTTTATCGCATTGATCGACTTTATTGCTTTTCTAACAATGCGCAAAGAGAATTTTGATTTAAAATACAACCGCGTATATTTTTCACAACCCGTCGTTCATAATTATGTGCCTATCTCCCCCATTACCCAAAAAGATGCTGCGACTGAAATAGAACGATTACATGGATTGATGGAAAAAGGAATGATTACACAAGCAGAATTTGAGGATGCAAAACGTAAACTGCTGTAAAGGATTGATGAATGTCAAGAGAGACATTATTAGCTATGACCTGGAAAAATAGGGCATCAAATGGCACCTTTATAACGGTTAAATGAGGCAATATGAAATCAAACTTTTATTCGAAGATTTGGGAATTGGTTATAAAAAAGAATGTGAAGTATGGCATTATTACAATGATGAGCTTGGTGACCATCGCTATAGTCGGTGGTTTCACTTTAAAGGATCATTTCAAGACAAAAATTATGTCAGCCAAACAAATCAAATTTGTCCCATAATCGATCTCGTTCCAATTAATGAGAATTTCAGCATAGGCTTTAGCGAAAATAATCAACCTACGGCATTGTCCCAAATCAACGTGGCTATGGTAACTCATCCTGCCCAACTGAAGTAACGGATTATAACATAAAGCACTGGACTGCTGACCTTATCCGCTCTACTTGATCATTTCGGATACAAAGATGCTACCTTCGTCGGTCATGACTGGGGTGCTAATGTGGTGTGGAATCTCGCACTATTGTATCCTGAACGGGTAAATAAAATAATAAACTTAGCGCTGCCTTATCAGGAGCGCGGAGAACAACCATGGACTGAACTGATGGAAATCCTATTTGGAGAAGACTTCTACTTTGTTCATTTCAATAAGCAGATCGGAATTGCAGATGCCATAATGAATGAAAACGTACACCGGTTCCTGCGGAACATATTCCGCAAGGATATCCCTCCCGCTCGACCTGATCCCGGCATGCTCATGATCAATCCCGCGAGAGCAGTAGAACCAATTGGCAAGCCTCTGATGGAAGAAAGCGAACTGTCTGTATTTGTCTCGACCTTTGAATCCGCTGGATTTACCGGAGCAAACAAATCGTATTATATCTGCTTAATGAGAAGGCTAATTTGTCATTTTACGTAGCAAAAATTGGGAGTGTTTTCGTGGTCATGTTGTGGAATTTTATTGACAATTATTTCTTTGTATTCCATCAATAGCACTGAGTGTAATTAGATTAACAGGATAATAGCAAGTTCATCGATTGTCAACCAGCTCGTATTGTTACATAGCATTACCCATTCGCCATTGCGAAAATCTACATCCATTATAAAAAAACCGATCAATCATAATTTGCAAGGTTCCACCGCCATGCAAAACAGAAACCTCAACCACTTGCTTTTGACCACACACGTCACATTCGAACTTTATATCCTTTTTCATCGAATATCGTCCTTTATCCACTTTAATTCCCCACGTTGTATCATGGCTATACTTTTGCACGTGATCATCGGTCAGTAAGCAATTATCTACGAGGTGGTAATTGAACTGCTTACTGTCATACTGAATACTTCCTACATAAGCATTATTGAGATAAATATGCCAAAGGCTGTATTTCTTGGCCCGAACTTCCACTACCTGGCGTTTTCCATGATGATAAAACAACTCAGGCACATCCGTATCAAAGCGAAGCCTCATATATAGGCTGCTTAATATGAGTAAGAAGTGGCGCGACATACTTCGGTAATTTTGTAGCTAAATATATAGTGGTATTTCGCAAAGTCTAATAAGAGTACCATCTGATCAGGAGAGCAAATATATACGCCTCCGACGTCATTGTTCTTGCCTTCAGAATACTATAGTGCCGGCAAGCTATATTGTGACGATTGGGCATTACGATTCACTTTCATAAACAAATCTTCGTATGTAGTTTTCCAGATCAGTAAGTTCAAAAGGCTTTGCTAGAAAACCCTCGGCCCCACATTCCAAAGAGATTCTTCTTCCGTCGATATGACCTGACATCATAATCACAGGCAGCTTATCATATTTAGCTGAACTCTTGAGATCACGCAGTATCATGTCACCATTCCGTGCATGCATATGAATGTCCAAAAAGAGTATATCAGCATTCATAGTATCCAACACTTCCGTCAGGACTAAACTGTTTGCTACAGATATAACAATCGTATAATGATTCTCTAACACCAAGGAAAATGCATTTAGTATTTCTTTATCATCATCGCACACTACTATTGTCTTTTTCATCTTATTTTTTTAAGAAATATTTTTTTCATCACTTATTAAAAAATGGATCTTAGGCATAAGATCCACCTTCCTTGATTGTTGATTAGCTCTTAATGAGCTTTTCCATTGAGTAAGTCTATCGCCCTAGAGCTTTTTAAAATTGAACCCCCATCGAATATATTTGGTTCTACTTCAAACGTCATTACCCATACTTCACGTGTATATTCAGACGAAGACGTATAAAAACATCGCTTTGTGATGAAACTCATTTTGTTGTCAAAACAATGGGTATATCATTCAGCTTTGCAAATTAAAAAAGCGAGCAAAAGCCTGGTGATAATCCAGACTGTATACCCGCTTCAAAATAATCTGCCTTGTGCAAGTGCAAAAAATAAGCTACCTTTTCGATTGCCTATTTCTTTTTTTTACGGAAAACATTATCCGTTAACTCTTTAGAGGAGCCATCTTTTTCCTTTTGATAAGAAGATTGTGCTTTCTCTTTGGTGCTTTTTTCCTTTTTAATGTCTTTACTCATGATGTATGGATTTTATAAAGTGATGGTCCTTTTACTTTCAATAGCTATGATTGATCGGAAGGAATAATATTAAGCTGAATCGTATTTACTCTTTGAAGTACGCAAGCTGCTAGTTGTTGAACTGAAAATTTCCGAAAGGTATATCGTGGAGAATTTAGAGATAAAACAAGTGTATTTATCATATCGGATCTACTGAATGGGTTAAGATGAATAGCAGATCGCAGTAATAAATGTACGCATAATAATTGACAATCAGGCATCAAGTTTTTTAAATACACTAACGAACAGGTTCATTCATATAATCCGCCATCTTAACCCGGGCCATTAAATAGCTTATTGTGGATTCTGCGCCTTGATTGATGTTGATCGTGTGTTCACAGAAAAGCTTCAAATAAAAACGGTCAAATTTTTTCACCCTATAATTTGTTTAAATAATACATGGTATTATTCTTCTATACTCTTCTTGAATTCAAGGCTTTGCTCCATTGTGTTTTATTGCATCTTGGACATGCCTTTGATTCGTTCTTAAAACTAAATACGACATGGCCGCAATACATGCATGCGAATGGCCCTTCAGCACTCATTACATCAACCTTTTTGAAAGAAGACGGGAATAATGGTAGCCCATACCTCACATCACTATCAGCATAAAATAAAACGCTTAATGTTCCATCGACTTCTAGAATGCCTTCCTTAACCTGCCCCAAATGTTCGACATTTAAATTTCTCAGTTCAGAAAAAAATTCCATACGCGAAAAGGTATTATCATTTTCATGTTTTATATCAAATACGCCATCCTTAACTACAGGTAAAACTTTACCTTCCAATAAATGGGCAATATTCTCTGATCGGGAGGTAATCCAGGTTACCAACTTATAGACAAAGATTACACATATAAAGACAACAATCGCATAAAAGATGGGTATTTCTTCTTGAAACATGGGATCTCCCGCAGCTGAGCCCAAACTGATTATAATCGCAACCTCAAAAAGAGTTAACTGCCGAACTCCCCTTCTACCCGAAAGCCTTAGAATGATCAATATTAGAAGAAACATTATAATTGTTCTCGCACCTATTTCAATAAGAAAGGAGCTTTCCACCCCCTCTGCAAATATTTTTTGTATATCAATCATAACCTTTTAAAATTCAAAAATCTTACTATAGCCGCCGCCATTCAATCCTAAACATTCCTCCGGTCGCAATAGTTCATCACTTGGCAAAAACAACATACATAAGGTATCAATCTTCAATGATGGAAACAATCCCGCTAAAATTATTTCATTCCGATCTATATCTTCAATTTGCGACTGTATCCATACGACAACAGGTATATGAATCATGGTTAAGGTCGCCGACGAGCGGAAAGAGAATAAGAAAACCGCCTGTTTCTCAAACTAATATTAATTCCAGCAACAATTCGTACAACAAATCTGTACTTATTAAAGAATAATACTTTGTCAACAAATTTAGCTAGCTCGAGTCATTCATTCATTGGCGGGGCAGTCACCCCATAGTAGAGAACATTTTGAAAAACTGAAAGCCTTATGTCGATTGACGACTTGCAGATCTGATTGTGACTTATTCATTGGTTAACCATTGACGACTTCTCCGCCATTGGGATGTAAAACTTGACCGCTCATAAAATGTGAATCTTTGCTAGCTAGAAATAGAAAGCTTGGTGCAATTTCATTTGGCATTCCTGCCCTTCCCATTGGGGAGTCGCTTCCAAATTCGGAGTTTTTTTTAGGATCAAATGAAGATGCTATCAATGGAGTCCATACCGGACCGGGCGCAACAGCATTGACCCTAATTCCTTTATCCATAAGATTTGCTGACAAGCTTCGTGTAAAAGAAATTATTGCACCTTTTGTTGCAGAATAATCGATCAACTTTGGACTGCCTCGATATGCAGTCACTGAGGATGTATTAATGATACTTGCCCCCTTCTTAAGATAAGGCATGGCATACTTCGTAATCCAGAAATAGGAATAGAAATTATTCTGAAAAGTCTTGTGTAACTGTTCAGTGGTAATTTCTTCAATTGATTCTGTTTGCCAATGTAGCCCCGCGTTATTAACGATAATATCAATTTTCTTATGCGTTTTTATCGTAAATTCAATTACTTTTTTACAGTGATTTTCTTTTCCCAAATCACCTTTAATCAGCGTACATTTTCTTGAGAAGGATTCAACCTCTTTCTGGGTTTGTTTTGCATCTTTTGTTTCACTAAGATAGGCAATAACAATATCAGCTCCCTCCTTGGCAAATAACAAAGCTACAGCTTTCCCAATGCCGCTATCTCCTCCAGTAATTAATGCTACCTTATTTTTCAATTTTCCTTCTGCAGGATACTTTAACGGCGAAGTGTCAGGAACTGGTGTCATATTTATTTCTAATCCGGGTCGCTTTTGCTTTTGCAACGGTCGAATCTTTTTACTTGCTGCTTTTTTCATACCATTTTTTAAAATAATGACAGACATAGCTGATTTCCAAAACGTGTAAGGGTCAGTGCAAATGGCAAAGTCCTAAAGTTTCGGTAATCTTTTATAACCTTTATTGATAAATTGATGTAATCGGCATTTTGCGAAAGAGTTTAACCGATTCATCCATAAAGTGAACAAAGCCAAAGTCTAAAAGGTTTGAGCTATCTACATTTGCGCTATTGCTTTTGCCTTATTTTCAATTAAAGCCTTCTCATACTTAAATACAAAACCCGGTGGTCAATAATCCCTGGTCACCTGTAAGTCCTTTTACGTGAACTATAGCAATGCAATCCAAATAGCTGAATTTGCAGGAAATACTAAAGATGACGAGCTACTCCTACTGGCTTTGATTCATCTAAAAATTCTTTTCTATGATGCTCCCCGAGCCCGAAGACATGCAATCCTGCCTGATCTGCAAACGCTATCTTTGACAATAGGGCTTTCATTGCTGTTATATTTTCCGCTGAACTCAACCCACCATCATATGCTCCGGTAGCGATAAAACTATCTATTCCTATTTCGTTAATTACTTTTAATCTGATAGACTTCCCTTATTGAAAGCTATTCAAATTTCAATTTTCCCGACGGCTTAAAACGATGATCTAGATCAAAAAAGATGTTTTTTCATTTTAGATTGGCGCTTAAAGGGGCATGCATTGAACAATGTAATCTGATAAATTTACCAACTCTAGTCTTTCCTAACTCTTGCTCATCGCTTTCATGGCTAGACCAGCGGCCACTCCTCCGATCACATACCAGGCCAAGGTCATAAACTTGGTACGATCAGTCTTTTTTATTGGCTTGGCATCCAGTCCGGCCTGTTCTGGAATAGTCAGTGTTGCCAGACCAACTACCGTTCCGAGCAACGCTCCTTTGAGCAGCATATTTTTCTGACCTCCATATCCGATGAGGGTATATAACATGGCATTGGAAGCTACATCTGCCCCAAAAGTTGCCGCCACCAATGCATTGCCCTTTGGCGGTTTAAATCCAGCAAAGCGCACCGTTTTCTGCATCGCTTCTTCGCCCACTTTATCCACTTCTGGAGCTTTGGGATCGAATCTCTTGGCAGCACTATGGACCACATTGAGTACGAGCGCACCGATCAATCCGCCCAACATATTTTTATTAAATCCATTCATATTTTGCTTTTTACGTTTTCAACCTTTTTTGTACTGTTTTTGTACAGTTATTCTGAGAACAATGGACAACCTAAAATCGTTTAATCAAATCCACAGAAGAAATTTTTGCTACAATGTATTAAGCTTTCAGGACAGTCCGGAGAAGTTTGTTCAGAACTGGCAAATCGATCGTATGGTCATATGCTAGCCCTTGTTGAGGACGGTTTCAGAAATACCTTACACGATATTGAAGTAACTTTTTCGGAAGATTATTTTAAGTTTTCTTTTGTGAATGCTGCGATGTCCCGAAAAGCTTCTCTGGTTTCTCTTAAAACAGCTCCCATATGCAAAAAACCATTGGCAATCTCTTTGTAATGAGTAATTTTGACTGGAATTTCGGAGGTTTTCATATTCTCTGCCAATTGTTTTCCTTCATCCCGCAACCGATCGTGCTCAGTCAATAAAATCAACGTTGGAGGCGTATTCTTAAAATATTCAATCAAAAGAGGAATTGCTATGGGGTTCTGTTGATCCATTTGGTCGGTTAGATACCAATTCCAGGCTTTTATTCCTTCCTCCTTATTAATAATCGGACCATTTTGATAGTCTTTCTTTGACTGTACTTAATTGATTATCAGCTGCCGGATAAATCACACATGAAACCTCAAATGCTCACCAGGCCTTGTCGAAACTCCTACGGTTAAAGCTGCCCCGCACTGTCGCCAATAATTCCAATCATAGTTTTATCGATGTTTAAAGAGTCCGAATTATTAACGATCCACTCAGTCGCTGATTGAGCATCATCGAAACCAGCCGGAAAAGGATACTCTGGCGCCAGTCGAAAGTCCACAAAAACAATGGCACAACCCGTAGCGTTGGCCAATTGACAGACAATAGCATCGTGCGTCTCAAAACTTCCAGAAATAAACCAACCGCCATGAAGATAAATGATGGCCGGTGATTTTTCATTTATAATTTCATTGGGTCGGTGTATTCTCACAGGAATTTCGTGATTCTTGCTACGAATATTAAATTCTTCTAACATTTTCACTGCTTCTTTTTTGCCGCTGAGCCGAATGCCATTGCCTCATATCCTTTGCAGCTTTATTTCTAATGAATTTATGCCGTCAAACACATGAAGCTTGTTCAGGTTTTCAATTATTTTAATTATTTCAGGAGTCAATTTAGTTGTATTCATTTCTTTACTATGATTTATGTTTTTATAGAAAATCATTGCCGGTATCACGCGTATTCCGAGAATCTTTTTGGTAGGCTATCAAAATTTCAAGTAAAATTAACTAGAAGTCATACATTTACTACAATATACCGCTGAATGTACGTTACTAACAAATTTGTATGTAATATTTTAGGCAATATTAGCATATGTTACCAACACTCAGTTTATGTTGTTTGGTGTACAGTACCACGTGCTAGCTAAACTCCTGACGCGGATTTATACGTGTTTTTCAAAAAAAACAGGCTGTTTTTCATTGGTTTTAGTTTTATAGATTAAATTGGACAACGATATTTGGAATACAACACTATATGGGAAAACGTGCGTCAGGCATTAATGAATTAAATATATATCTTAAGGCTTTAAATTCTGCTTATTCAGGCATTATTATCACCGATAATTTGCAGCATGATAATCCGATTATCTATTGCAATAAGGCCTTTGAAAACATCAGTGGTTATTCACACGATGAAATTATCGGTCACAATTGTCGCTTTTTGCAAGCGCAGGATCGTTCTCAACCTGAACGCTACATCCTCAAAGATTGTATCAAAAATGGTGAAGAATGTAAGATCGAAATTCGCAATTAACGCAAAGACGGAACACTTTTTTGGAATGAGCTTTTCATTTCACCTGTGAAGAATGAGGCCGGCCAGGTGACGCACTTTATTGGTGTTCAAAATGATATTACCTCGCGTAAAAAGGCCGAACACGAACTCCGGGAGGAAAAAAACAATGTTGAGATCAAAATACAGCAACGAACCAAAGAATTGCAGGAGAAGGAAAGCTTCCTCTCGAGCATGATTGAAACGGTTCGCGAAAGTCTTCTAGTACTCGATGGCAATTATATTGTGCTGAGTGCAAATAAACATTTTTTAACATCATTTCACGTCTCCTCAGAAGAGACTGTAGGAAAATTATTGTTTGATCTGGGCAATAAGCAATGGGATATCCCCTCCTTGAAGGAACTTCTTACGCATATTTTACCAACCAGCAATCCCGTAATTGATTACGAAGTAGAACATGTATTTCCGCATATCGGCCGCAAAGTGATGCTATTAAATGCCTATCGCATAGAGTTTGAAGGGCAATATAAAGACCGTATCCTGATCGCCATTGAAGACATCACCGAGAAAAAAGAACAGGATCTACGTTAATACGATTTTTTGTCCGTCGCTAGTCATGAACTAAAGACGCCCCTAACGACCATTAAGGGGCTTGTACAGATTCTGCAACGACTTAGTATAGACCATTCCGACAATAAATTTGTCAGTACACTGGATAAAATTTCGGCCTATATAGATCGACTGAATATATTGATTACTAAATTACTAGACACCTCAAAAATACAGTCTGGCCATATTGAGCTCCACATGGAGCCATTTGCCATAGATCATACAATTCGGGAAGCCATTGACAATATAATGGTAGGTGTACCTGGTTACAAAATAAACCTATTAGGCTCCACAGATGCTACAGTTAGCGGCGATGAATTACAAATTATTCAGGTAATCAATAATCTGTTGTCCAATGCGATCAAATATTCACCGGGTTCAAATAGAATCGACGTTGCCATTCACAGGGTTGCCAATTTTGTCAAGATCTCTGTACGAGACTATGGCATGGGAATAGCAAATGTCGACAAGCAAAAAATATTTGAGCGCTTCTTTCGCGCCGGCCATACCCAAAAGAAATTTCCGGGATTAGGTATTGGACTGTATGTTTCGCACGAGATCATAACGCATCACAACGGAACCCTTTGGGTAGAAAGCGAACCCGGAGAAGGTTCTACTTTTAATTTCACATTACCAATAATGAGGACAGAAAACGATGAAAAGTAAGAAAATAATGATCTGTGACGATGACCAAGGCATTGTTGAGATGCTGGAATTATTCTTGGATCTGGAGGGTTACCAGGTCTTAAGCGAAAAAACAGTACAAATCTGACCAAACAGCTCATAGCATATCAGCCAGATCTTTTGTTATTGGATCTCTGGATGCCCGTGCTTTCGGGCGACCAGCTGATTAAAATCATACGCAATACACCCGAAATCAAAAATATACCTATCCTTGTTCTATCCGCCAGTGTAGATGGTCGCGATGTTGCCGAAGGACTTGGCGCAAACGGATTTATTGCGAAACCTTTTGATTTAAATGAAATTACATCCAGTATTCACGACGTATTGGCTAGTTAAAAGTATAGTACAATCTCGTAATTTCGTCCGACTTCGTTGGGTAGGCCCTACTGGCACACAAAACTATACAGTCGAAAATCCGGATATCCTTGATTTCTTGATCACTAGCGGTTTTTCTAATAAATTAGAAACTTTGACCACTAGGTTGTTGTTATAATAATCAAAAATGTGACTTAAATAAAGTAAAATATCATGGCAAAAAAACAACAGAACTCAAAACAGGAAATTGCGAACTTTTTAGGTGAAATGATTTCATTCAGAAACGCATTGAAGCTGACCCATTGGTCGATAACAGGAAAAGGGAGCTATGAGGCTCATATTTCTTTAGACCAAGCGATTGAGTCTCTTATTGATATTACAGACAGACTGGTGGAAACCACTTTTTCATTGGAAGGTACACTTGATATCGTGATTCCCCAAACGTCAAAACCGGCTAATTACATCAAATACATTGAGGATTTTTACAAGCAAGTTGAAAACAAACGAGAAGGACTTTTTAAGGAAAACTTCTCACAATCCATTATTGATGATGCGCAAGAAGCTGTCCAACAGTTATTGTTCAGATTAAAAAGATTGGAGTAATGCCCATGTTCGGGAGCTTTTCCTGAGTAACGGTCGAACCTATATTCGGCCGTTTTTTATAGATTAAATTGAGTAACCAATTGCTCTCCCCTCCAGTAACAAAAATAATAGCACGCTATTTTTACTAGCCAACGTCTTGATTACTGCATTTTTTAATGATTTTATTTTCTTGCTCTTTGCAAGAAAATAAAAGAGAAATTTTGTATAAACTAAAATACTTTACCGACTAGAGCAATTAGGGGTATTATCCTAAAATTCTTTTTAAAATTATTGTCCGCAGTCTATCTTCGTTTTGATCACCCCACTGTCCTAATGCGGAAATTATGGGTATTAAACTCATCCCTAAATCTGTAAGCGAATATTCAACTTTTGGAGGAACGACAGGATATATTTTCTTCATGACTACCTCATGATCTTCCAGTTCTTTCAGCTGTATATTCAGCACCCGTCTGGAGGCGTCTGGTATCTTACGCTGCAATTCACTCGGTCTTTTATGTCCCTGGTCAATAAACCAGAGCAAGCGTATTTTCCATTTTCCGTAAAGCACTTCACCTATCAAGTCGAGACCGCAATTTAGGTTCGGAATTATTTTTCTCTCATACATATTTTCAAAATTAAAGGTATGTTCCGATTTGTACAATAGGGGAAAAATTTATCCCTATATGAATCGTAATGCCGTACTTGCACAGGCTGGTTTTATACCTCAATTTTGTCCTATAAACAATTTGTAAAAATGGAACAATTTAATTTCAACAACGAATTATCAGACAAGATTGCCTTGGTAACAGGGGGTACAAAAGGCACTGGAAGAGCAATCGCGGAAAGACTATTACAAGCTGGAGCAACAGTTGTGATTACCGCAAGAAACGTCCCCGACCTGGAAAACAGCAAGCTGCATTTCATTGCTTCCGATCTGAGTACAGCAGAAGGGGCTCAAAAAGTGGTGAGCGGAGTGCTTTCGAGCTATGGTAGACTAGACATCTTGGTAAACAACCTTGGCGGATCTTCTACCCCCGCAGGAGGATTTGCTGTGTTAAGTGATGAGGATTGGGAATCGACACTGCAAGCTAACCTTTTGGCTCCGATCCGTCTAGATAGGAGCTTTTTACCGCAGATGATAGAACGCAAAAACGGTGTGATCATCCACATTGCTTCTATTCAGGGCAAATTACCCTTATATGATTCAACATTACCTTACGCAGCGGCAAAGGCTGGATTGAGGAACTACAGCAAAAGCTTATCGAACGAGGTTACTCCTAAAGGTGTCCGCATACTGACGGTTTCGCCTGGCTGGATCAATACCACCGCATCTGAAGCCTGGCTAGGCGAAATTGCAAGAAATTCGAACAGTACTATAGAAGAGGCGCAACAGGGCGTAATGGATGCACTGGGCGGGATCCCTTTCGGGAGACCTGCAGAGCCTGCAGAGGTAGCTGAACTTGTTGGCTTTCTAGTTTCACCAAGAGCCAGCTATCTAACGGGGACAGAATACGTAATTGACGGCGGAACATTACCAACCATTTAATAATCTTCCTAAGATTTGAAAATATGAATTTACCAAACATTATCTCCGAACTCCTGAAAGCACAAAACAAATTTGACAGTGGTGCTTATGCGAAGTTTTGAGATATCATTTCCAGTTGTTTAATGATCGAATTAAATATCTGAAAATAACAACTTAACAGTGCAATATATTATTGGCGCCGATAGTAGCATTGTCCACCTTTGGATTATTATTCAAAGTATTCAATAGGAAATCTGGGGTAATTATTTACTTTTTTAGTATCTTAACAGTAAACAACCATCCTATGCCAAAAAAAATTATTAGAAATCTTCAGATCGGTGTAATGCTCTCTTTAATACTGCTGATTACGGGTTCTATAGCCTCTTATATTAGCATACATAAGCAGATGGAAAGTAGGCAAAGCCTCTTAAAAACGAAGGAATCTATCAGTTTAATAAAGGATATTTTAAACACGCTGTTAAATGCTGAAACTGGCAATCGGGGTTACCAGCTTACCGGCAAGGAAGAATTTCTTGAACCGTTGGATAAAAGCGGGAAAGAATATCCCCTGCTTATTGCTGACAAAGAAAGGTTTAATCTTAAAGATAAACTCCAAATTAATATCTTTCATGAACTGCGGCACACCTCAGACCTGCTGATGAAAGAATATGCCTCGCTGATTAATAATCGTAAAAAGGGTATATTAATGACCCCAGAAGAGCTTGAACAAAACAAGCAGATCATGGATAAATGTCGAATGCTTGTTCAGGAATTTGTAAAACATGGAGAAAGTCAGCTTGCTATAAAAAATGAAGACCTGAATAACTCCACCAAACGGACCGTTTTGTTCATTATATTTTCTGCAGTTGCGGCAATCGGTGTCACCATTTTCGTCTATATTCAACTAAAATCTGACATAATGCGCCGGGACAGGTTGGAAAAAGATCTGTTTTATACGAAGGAAATGCTCGAGGAAACAAGTGCGGTTGCCCAAGTGGGAGGCTGGGAAGTCAATATGAAAAGCGGAAAACTCACTTGGTCTCAAAGTGTGCGAGAAATTCATAAAACTAACATTAATTTCCAACCAACTTTTGAAAATGCCCTTGGATTTTACGAAGGAAAAAATAGAGAGCGAATAGAATATCTATTTGACAGAGCAGTACAACAAGGAATTTCTTTTGATGAGGAGCTGCAACTCATGCGTAATGACGGCGTTACGATTTGGGTAAGGATAAAGGGTATTCCCGAATTTGAAAATGAAATATGCCACAGGGTTTTTGGAATTATTCAGGACATTGATGCCTTCAAAAAAATGTTTCTAGAGGTTGCCGAGAAGGAGGCTATGATGCAGTCTTTTGCCACCGATGTTCCTATTCCATTGGCAATGTTGGACAAAGCCCTTAACTACGTTGCTGTAAGTAGTAGATGGCGAGATGAATTTAATATGAATAATGTCGATCTTATCGGCAATAATCTATTTACAATATCGCCTAATATTCCAGAAGAAAGAAAAAAAATTTACAGGAGTGCGCTTTTGGGAGAAACGTACATCGATGGGGATTTTGCGGTAAAGGTGGAAGGTAAAGAAGAAATTCAGCATTACGACCTTAAAGTCGGGCCATGGTATCTTACAAAAGATGAGGTTGGAGGTATAATTATTTCCATACAGAATATTACAAATGCCGTAAAAATAAACGAAGAACTGAAAAGCGCTAAGGAAACTGCGGATATAGCCAGCAGGGCAAAATCCGAATTTCTGGCCAATATGAGTCATGAGATCCGTACGCCTTTGAACGGAGTTATTGGATTTTCAGACCTCCTCCTCCGTACACCGCTGAATGAAACACAAACACAATATCTGAATTACATCAACGAATCAGGAGAAAACCTGCTCAGCATTATCAATGATATACTGGATTTTTCTAAAATAGAATCCGGAAAAATGGAACTTTTGATCGAAAAAAGTGACGTGTATGATATGTTAAGTCAAGTCATCAACGTGATTCTTTATCAATCCCAGAAAAAAAACATCGAACTTCTTCTCAACGTTGAGCCGGGCCTCCCGAAAACACTTTTTATTGATGAAGCCAGGTTAAAACAGATCTTGATCAATCTGCTAGGGAATGCTGTGAAATTCACAGAAAAGGGTGAGATCGAACTAAAAGTAGAGAAATTGCGCATGGATGATCATACGATTGCTTTGCGTTTCTCGGTAAGAGATACAGGAATCGGCATTCCTGTTGAGAAACAGAAATATATTTTTGATGCCTTTACCCAGGAAAACAGTTCAATCAGCAAGCGATTTGGCGGTACGGGACTAGGGCTAACGATCTCAAACAATATCTTGGGCTATATGGGGAGTCATTTATCTCTAAACAGCGAGATAGACAGCGGATCTGTATTTTTCTTCGATCTCACGGTTCCATACGAAAAGTCTGAATGGAAGGAAGAAGATGAAACGGCTATTAAAACGGCATTAGTGGTAGATGATAATGAAAGCAACAGGATTATCCTTGAACACATGCTTACCTATAAAAATATCAAATCCACATTGGCTTCTAACGGCATGGAAGCACTGGATATCATGTTGAAGGGTGAGCGGTTTGATGTGATTT
Source organism: Sphingobacterium sp. UBA865 (assembly GCF_002295765.1). NCBI lineage: Bacteria > Pseudomonadati > Bacteroidota > Sphingobacteriia > Sphingobacteriales > Sphingobacteriaceae > Sphingobacterium > Sphingobacterium sp. UBA865. The sequence continues at coordinate 47,641 of NZ_DBGB01000006.1, forward strand.
TGATGGATTATCATATGCCTATCATGTCTGGATTGGAAACAATTGAGAAAATAAAAGGCTTGTTAAATCAGCGAAAGGAGATCGCTCCATTTATAGTACTTTCTTCTTCTTCAGAAGAACTGGATATACTTACTTCAGTTAGAAAAATAGAAAATACACATTTGCTGTTGAAGCCTATAAAATCACATGATCTATACAAAACCCTAAAAAAGGTAGACAGAAGTACTGTATTAGAAATTATTCAGGATCAGCCAGAAAAAGATTCGCATGCATTTGCACGGGAATTAGATGTGCTTTTGGTTGATGATAACCCAGTAAATATGGTCCTGAACAATAGGATAATGAAGTCTCTAGCTCCCAACATACATTTAACGGAAGCTGCAAACGGTTTACAAGCTTTGGAAGAATGCAGGAAAAAGCAGTTTTCCCTTATTATTATGGATGTACAGATGCCGATAATGAGTGGTATTGAGGCGACACAACATATTAGAATGCTGTCAGGATATCAACACATCCCGATCATAGGTGTTACCGCCGGAAATGTGCTGGGAGAAAAAGAAAAATGTCTTGAATCCGGAATGAACGACTTTCTTCCCAAACCAATACGGCGGGCAGACCTTCTCGAAGTACTCAAAAAATATATTAGTGTTTAATAATTATAGAAAATGGGCGTGCTTAGCATATAAATGAGTTCATATTATCGCGTCATCTATAATTTATCGTCCACCAAAGTGCTTAGAATACATTTGGTATACTTATCCTATGTCAAGCTTGAGTTGGATACTAAAGCTTAATTTTGGTTATCACAACAAAAATTATAAAACCGCCAATTTGGAAAATTACAGTATTACAATAACTCTGCATTCACCTGCAGAAAAAGTACTCGGTACATTGATCAATGATATTCCACTATGGTGGACTGAAATTTTTGATTGCATTTCAAATAAACAAGGGGAATCTTTTACGACTCTTTTTGGAGAACCAATAGTTAACCAATTTCGCCTACAGGAGCTCCAAGCAAACACAAAAGTCGCGTTTTATAGCATCCTCTGAGTTATTTTGCCGGTATTAGGAAATTTACACCCGTTTGAAAAGCAATCCCACCAAATCTATTTTCGGTCGCAAAATTCTGCGTTACCCGGGCCATTATACCGATTTTATGAGGTACCACCCAATACGATCCGAATGCACCTATTCCCGCGTTCTGGTCAGAAAGAAAACTTCCCTCTGTTCCCTTGTCGTCGGATACTTGTTTGGAATAGTTGCCAAATAACCCCACTTCATCTCCCCGGGAATTCAATAAATACGAACCACCTAAATCAAACGTAAGATGACTCCCTTCTTTAAAGTCAGTGTTTTTTTGCCACTGATTGATTTCTAATGTAGGAGCAATACTTAAATTGATCTTGGAAGTTGGTTTATATTTAAGAGCACCACGTATATTATGTGACCAATATCCATGCCCCCCATTATCTAAACTACCATGCTCGTATTTCCCAGTCGGCGCCCATAGGCCATAATTTAATGCATATTGAAACTTTCCCTGCTTCCATGATAACCAGATTGGCTGTACATACATGTCGCCAAATCCTAAACTTTTATTGGTAAAAACATATCTTCCAGGACCTGTCTGCTGCGAATAGTAGTCCAACGCAATATTGGCGGTAGGACTGTTTACTGTCGGGATAACCATCAGTCCCCAATTGGCGCCCAAAATCTTTCCCTTTCCTCCGTAAATTGCCATCAGGATAAAAGAATGCGTGATCACCTTTTGTTCAATTTGTAAAGCAGTAGGATTTCCAGGAACCGGATTAATCAATTGATCTGTCTTTTTACCCTGCCCATTGAAATAATTCATATTGGCATAACCATACCATACTGGTATAATCAACCCTTCATGCGGAGCAAAATAATCGTTGGGATTAAACGATGAACCGTTGTAATGCCCCTGACCATAAACTTTCATCATGGAAAGGATAAATAGAAACACATAAAATATCTTTTTCATATGACGAATCATTAATCCCTTATAATATCATTCAAAATGCAAACAACTCTACACGTGTTTTGTTGCATTTTCCAGATAATTTCCGCTTAATATTCATTCTCCTAATCGCGCAGCGCTTAAATGGATTAAAGACGATATTCGATCACAGCGAATTAAGCGATAATTATTTAAAAAGTATTTGGATAATATTATACGAGCCAGATGTAATAATTCACATGGTATAACTGTCTTAAAGCAAATCCTATTTTATAAAATCATAGGACAACGCTTTTCAAGCACAAAAATTACAGTTGACATTGATATAATAAAACTATTTACTTTAACTAAAAACCTCCAATGAAACTATTTAACCTTCTTCTTTTCATGCTATTGACCACCTGTGTATCCGCGCAGACAGCTTCTACGACATGGCATAAATTCCTCTCAGACTTTAAGAAGTTAGAACAGGAATATAATAATTATTACCCGGCAAAGGATTATCAAAAAGCAGCCACAGTATTAAATGCCATATCGGCCAAAATGGACAGCTTACAGCTATCTGAAAAAGAAAAGCAGGAATATCAAACTACGATAAGTGAAATCAATGCGAATATAAACTTCAACCTTGCTTGTTTACAATCATTACTCAATCAAAAAAAACAAGCTGTTTCAAGTTTTGAAAAGGCAATTTTGTGGGGATATACCGACTATCGTAATGCTTTAAATGATCAGGATCTAGATAATATTCGAAAGGAAAGCAAATTTGTAAAAGCATTGGTCCAACTGAAGCAATACGATAAATTAACCCTGTTGCAGCAATCAGGAGGATACGTTTCAGCAAATAGTGACTCTTTGCCGATATTTACCTACGAGGTAGCGAGCGATCGTAATTTATTAGCAGTAAAAAATTTTTTCAACCTGGACTCGATAGCTGGTAATGGCGACGAAATTTCCAAAATCCGTAATATCATGTTTTTCGTGGCAAATAGCATTAAATATGACGGCAGCAATTGGGCGCTATGTGAATTTGACGCAATTGATTTTTACAACTACCACAAGGCAACGGGAAAGGGTATCAACTGTCGGCACAAAGCGATGACGTTAAATGAAATGTACCTCGCTATGGGATTTAAGTCACGCTATGTTACATGCATGCCAAAAGACGACAAAGATACTGATTGCCATGTGATCAATAGCGTATATGCTGAAACTCTAAAAAAATGGCTGTGGATGGATCCTTCCCATGGTACATTTGTGATGGACGACAACAACAATTTACTGAGCATTGAAGAAGTTAGGGAGCATTTAAAAAATAATCAATCGCTCAAGCTAAACGCAGAGACCAAAGTAAGCAAACTTTGGTATCTGGATTATTATATGGCAAAAAATTTATACTGGATTCAATGCACGAATAAAAGCCAGTTTAACACAGAAAGTAGATATAGGCCTGCCGACCCCAATCTGCAGTACATTTCTTTAGTTCCAAGTGGGTTTGACAAAAGCAATAACAAATATTTAAAAAACAAGGTGATTACGTTTGATCCCGCCTACTTTTGGAGATCTCCGCAATAAATAACAACATACCCGTCTTTATTAACGATTTTTGCAAATTGTGCATTCGCTAATTGGCTTACTACAATGAAAATTAGTGCTAGGAGATTTTTGTGGTTCATTTTTTATCATATTATTGCTCATCATAATTTGGCAACGTTTCGAAATAGAATTTTAATTTCTCGCTCAGACTCATTCTGGTACGTCCCACCCGGATAAACCGAAATTGCAATGTACATAAAAATCAATGCAATGATCATCCCTATCAACACAAAATACCGTTTTAATAAATTCATTTACAGAATATTAATAATTTGTTATATTGGGCTTCAATTTTCTAGCGCCAGTTTACCAATGGCATATTTTTTATTGTAAGAGCAAATTCACTTATTTTTCATAAGGAAACCTTAATCGCATATTCATTAAAAGGTATAAAATCAAATTCCCATACAATATAGTCTTTCTCTAAACGGCAACCCGCGCCTTGAATTATGATCAAAGGTTCTTAAAAGCTGAAACATTTGTTCCAGAATACTTTTTGAAAAACCGGCTAAAATGGGCAGGACTTTCAAAACCAAGTTCGTAGGCTATTTCCTTCGCTGACTTCTCGGTATAATGGAGGTACCTTTTAGCCTCAAGAATTATTCGGTTACGGATAAGAACAGATGGCGCTGACTGTTTCAACAGACCAAATACATTGCTCAGTGTTTTTGGTGATTTGTTGAGTGCAGCGGCATAGAACCTGACTTCATGTTCCTCTTTAAAGTTACATTCCAGTAGCAATGCAAACTTTCTCACAATATCCATTTTTTCGTCGGGAAATAGCTGATAGCTTTCACTTTGGAGCTTTGCAATTCTTGTGGTATTGATAATAACTCTCTTAAGAAGGGTGCGCAGCATTTCACCCTGAAAATTATCTTTTACCATCATCTCATTGGAAAACACATTCTCCAGATGAGACATTTCTTCGACAGCAGTATCATTTAATACAATGAACATTGGATGTCGAATACCATAGAACAGAAAACCAACACAACCGACCTCAGCATCGTGGTCAACGATACAATAGAACTCCCTATTAAACTGCCAGGCAGTCAGCGCATCGGGCTGCTCAAATACAAAATGCTGATTGGAAACCAAAGGAAGTATACACCTTGCTGGCATCGTATAGCTAATCTCATCGATCGTCACTTTCTGTTCGCCGCCCTTGTTGTAGATAAATGTGTTGATAGGCAGACAACCCGCATTACGAAGTCCCCTACCTGAAAACTGGTTGTTGTCACTATGCATCACAAACCGTGCTGCGGTCACGTTATCATTATACTCCCTAATCATGTTGTCGTTTACTTACAGCATTTCAATTCGCTTAAATTTAATCATTTTCTTAAGAGTCTACGACCCAAAAACTAGAAATTTAAAGGTCTTCTTTAATGCTGCTTGCAGCTGCAAGCAGCAGATTGGAGGACAATCTCTGTTTAAAATTGGGATTGATAAATTCGAAGTGTATGGTTCCCATTTGATCGACTATAAAAACCGATGGCACTGGGAGCAATAACTCGCTGTCCTTACCTCCAGTTGTTTTCGGAAGCATCTCCCAATAGTCTTTTGGAGCTTTATATGCAATCCCCATTTGTTTCGACAGCGCAAGATCTGAATCCGATAAAAGTGTATAGCTTAATTTTTCTTTTGCTGCAGCTTCCATTAGTCCTTCAGATTCGTCTGTGCTTATGGCAATCAACTGATACCCCATTTCTTCCAATCCTGAAAAGGCCTCTTGTAAGCCCGAAAGTTGTCTGATACAATAAGGACACCAGCCACCGCGGTAGAAAACCAAAATGGTCGGTTTTTGGGAAATCGCCCTATTGAGATCAAATCGTTTACCGGAAACGTCAAACAATACGGCCATCGGTATTTTTTCTCCACACAATAGCGGGCTGATGTCTTCCGGATTTTGCGGAATATGATAAGGGGATTGCTTCATTTCGATTTTATGTATCACGCCGTCAGCTTTACTCATGCGAGAAGGCTCTTGCGCATTGGCTATGCCTGCGATGCACGTCGTGAATAACAGCAACGCAATAAACGCAGCTAATTTTGTTTTTATATAATTTTTCATTTTACAACACATTTACTACTTATTAAACTGAATCTATACTTTTTCCCATGGAAACTCAATCGATACTTTAGCCCCGCATGTAATAGGTTGCTGATTGTCCTGTCTCCAGTAAGGACAATAATATCCATGAGATTTTCGCCCGTATAACCGGACTCAAAAATTAGTTGATTGTTACTTTAATCATGCTGGAAATTGATGGCAGTGTGGTGAACCCATTTGGATTAGGCACTTCTATAACAGGTTTACGTTCTGTCGCAGGAGTGCCGCCTAATCCTGCTTGCCCATTGCCGGCTCCGGGAAACTGATTAATCGCTGTCCCATTGTCAAACAATCCGATTGAATAGGATACATCTCCTTTTACTGTTGCATCAATTCCATTATCTTTTGTGGCGAAGAACCAATCGTTGGAAAGCCCGTACATGCTTGCAATGGCAATTCGGTCTCCACTTGCTACACTTAACTGCTGCGAAACGCTACTTCCCGCCTGCGCTCCGATTTTAGGAAGTAATACAGTTGAGCTAGCCGCCGGAAGGATATAAACAGCTTTTACACCTGCGAGTGTTTTAAGATAAGTCGCCAGGCCTGATGCATCACCTTTTTGCGCTAAATCCTTCAGTCCTTTTCCACGGTCATTTTCACCGGTTTTATATATCGGGTTTTCGATGTCTTTATACAACACCACCAAAACCGGAGATAATGGTGTAAAAATACCTGTTTGTGTATTGATATAATTTCCTAAAACGCTATTGTCTCCCATTTCCGCAATATTTGTCATCCCATTTGCACTTGGTTTTCCTGCCTCAAATAATGGATTAGAATTTATCAGCTTGCCTCCTGCGATATATGAAATCGCCCAAACTCCGGGACTGAAGGGAGTCGGATTGCTCGTACCGCCAGAGGTATTCGTGATTATAAGTGTAAAATTGGAATTCCCTTCATAATGAAGTGTTGCCTTCATTAAAGTAGAAGCTGCAGCATAAGTATTGCCCTGTGCATCGGTTCCATTTACTTCGCTAATAGCTTTTGGAGCAGTTTCTGTGGTTCCCGGGTGCATTACAGCTGCGCCTGGTTTCTGATTGATACGAGTACCATTATCCCATAATTTGATCTGTACCGAAACATCGCCCTCAACCGGAGTTCCATTGTCCTGATACAGCTTTATGCCAGGATTTTCTGGAGCAAAAAACAAATCATTCGACCAACCATACATCGTTGCAAAGCTAAGCGCTTGTCCTTTGGCTGCAGAAAACTTAATTGAAATTGCTTCACCAGGCATAATCACTGGCGAAGCACCATTGTTTTTAAAACGACCAGACTCGACCAATGGTTTCGAATCCAATACATTTTCTATCGTGATGGTCGTCTCCGACATCGATGGCATAGCATCATTTCTTTTGCAAGCGGTAATTAGCGAGGGGAGTGCTGCTATAGCCCACAAAATTGAATGTTTATATTTCATAATGAATTCTTTTTAAATTACATTACAAATGTAAATTTCATCAGAGGAGCTGCAGGTATCTGGATTTCCCGCTGTGTTGCCGATATTTCCCGATGGAATAGTTTATAGGGAAGTAGGTGTTGGACTGTATTGATAGTACAAGAGGACTGATCCGCCAGAAAAAGGCTTTGTTTTTAATAATTTAAAAACTTTTCTATCGATTATATTTTCAAAAAGTGAAAGCCCCTGTCCTACAACAACTGGATAAATGCACAGCTGAAATTCGTCGATCAAATTGAGATTCAACAACTGTACAATTAAACTTCGACTCCCAACCAAAATATCCCTACCGGATTGCTGTTTCAATTTCAATAATTCATCTTTAAGTATACCATCGGCCAATTTTGCACTTGCCCAGTCTATATTTTTCAGGCTATTTGAAAAAACAACTTTTGGAATTTTATCGATAGCCAATGCAAAGTCATCCATTGATTTTTCACCTGAGGGACTTTTTACAAAAGGCCGCCAATATTCCATAAGCTGATAAGTAATCCTACCATACAAAATGACATCAGCGTTATTTAATAGATGCGTATAATGAAGATGTATTTCCTCATCGGGAATGCCTGCTGTATGATCACAAAACCCGTCAAGGGTCATATTGAATGCTGCAATTACTTTTCTCATATCCTTACGATAAGCTTCTTTTACACCATAAATCTAACATTTTATATATTGAAAAGACTTTGCATACGACAAGAAATAAAACTGATGTGCTATTTTACATTTTTCACCATCAAGATTATTATTTTAATTCTTATTTTCACAAGCGCAACAGGAAGCAAAATCCGTTAATCCTACTGTAGGATCAATGCTTTCGCAGGTGCAGTGGCGTCTGTTAGTGAAGTAGTAAAGAAATATACTTAGCAATGCTCAGACAGTTTCTGGATCTGAGATACACGTTTAGAAAAGCACATATGAAAAAAATCGTGTTATTAAATACCATGTTTATTCCATTAATCGGATGGGCTCAATTACAGCCAGTTTTTAAGCATAAAATAGATTCTATTTATGATAAAAATAAGGATGCAATCGGGATTATTGTTCATGTAGAAGCACCGAAACACAATATTTCCTGGAGTTATGCAAGAGGAGTAGCAGATACCAGCACGAACCAAGCGCTGGAAGACCAACAGCCTGTTTTGATTGCTAGCAACACAAAACCTTATGTTGCTGCAGCAATGCTAAGATTGGTAGAAAAAGGTGAATTTTCTATTGATCAACCGATTGCCAATTTATTATCAAAAAAAACACGTCACCTATTTGAAAGCGATGGCTATAATCTAGCGGGAATTACTATAAAGAACTTGCTGTCACATACTTCGGGAATTCAAGATTATGTAGATGAAGCTTATTTTGAATTCGTCAATCAGCATCCTAAATATAAATGGAAAAAAGACGAGCAGATCAAAAGATCCATCGATATCGGGAGCCCACAGCCTGTCGGGGAAAAGTTTAGTTACGCTGATATTAATTATTTGCTCCTCACCGAGATTATTGAGCAAAAAACGCATCTGCCATTTTATACAGCTATTCGAAATTTACTGAAATACAAAGAATTAAATCTTACAAAGACATGGTTTATAAACTTAGAGCATTATCCTGAAAGCACCTTGCCACTCGCCCATCAATACGCTAACAAATACAACTGGGACTCTTATGCTATTGATCCTTCCTGGGATCTGTACGGAGGCGGCGGAATCGCAGCAACAGCCAAAGAGACTTCCCTGTTTTTCCAATATCTATTTAACGGGAAAATCATTCAGGATAAAAAGCTTCTAGAAGCGATGCATACCTATGTTCTTTCGTCGGATAAATCTAAATATTGTTTGGGAATTTATCATTTTGACATGGGATTCAACGCCTACTATCATGGGGTTTGGTGGGGAACAGATGTGATCTATTCGTCGGAGTCTGATGCGACTATCACTGTCTTTACATTGCAAAAAGGATTTCAGCACGTCATCAATCCATTTATCGGAAAAGAATTTCAAAAGCTATTGATTGCAAAATCAGCAATAAAATAATAGTTGGTTTCGCTGCATTACTATGGAAAGCTTAAAATTCGATTGCCAACAGAATCATGCACTTTATTAGGCAAGGACTAGAAAGGCTGTCGCTTACGATATTGAATAAAGTACACAATTACATTTAGCAAAACAATAATGGCTGCCATTATAGCCGCTGCATATACAGTGCTATTAACTAATTTATTAGCAGCTGCAATGGCTATTAAAGCCCATACGGCGACAAGTCCAAATACCGGCAAATGACGTTGCCAGATCATCAATAAGTGAAGAATTAATGCAATTGAAAACATGATAATAGCCCACATGGTAGCTGATAATCCAAAACCTCCCCAGCCTATCTTCGTCAGATAGGCTGCAATATTGGCAATCAAAGCGACAGAAATCCACCCTGCATAAAGTTGAAAAGGGATCTTAAGAAATATACGCTTGCTGCGTGCAGCATGAAACGCAATAGTTTGTGTATAGTAAATTATCTTTAATAGCGACACAAAAAGTAAGACCATCAATAAAATAGTTAAAAAGGTATAGTCATACAACCAGGTAATGACCCATAAACTATTTGCTAGACAAGAAATCAAGAACCACCATCCGACTTTTAAAACTACTTTATCTTTTTCATTTGTCTGTCTGACAAAAGGACCAAAATAAATTACAAATCCAAACAACCCCAAATAAATGAGACCCCATATGGAAAAGGCATATCCCGCAGGTGTAAATAGATTTTGATATTTAGCAGAAATTGTTGCCATGGTCTCCCCATTAAAAATCCCCGTATTGGATAGGTAATTAATGATCACAGTGATGACCAAAGCAACTCCATTGCTTATTTGATAAAATTTCTTCATTGTAGACTACTTCTTTCTTTTCGGTCACGTGAACTGCAATAGATTCGTTACCACTAATTCTGAGTTTGATTAAATAATTTTTCTAAAACCTGATGACGGTAATCGAAGATTCGCTCCAACTTCCTTTTAACAAAAATTCCATGCGCAATTGTGCCTAGAATCCCCAAAGGCAATTCATAGTCAACCCTGTCTTTCATGAGTACCCCATTTTCGTTTGGAATAAATTCATGAAAATGATTCCAATAGGCATAAGGTCCCTTTAGTTGGAAATCAGTAAAACTTTTATTCTTTTCCACCTGCGTTATTTTGGTCTTCCACTTCAGCGGAAACCGAAGAATCGGAGATACCAAATAATCGATGATCATTCCTTCAAAAATTTCTTGTTGATCACAGTCTGAGGTGACTACAAAACCCATATCTTTTGGAGTAATTTCTGAAAGATTCATAGGTGACGAAAAAAATGCCCATGCGGTATCCATATCGCAGGTCAATTGCTGTTCTCTATATAATTTGTACCTCATCTGATTTGAGCTAACTTTATTGCTTGCCAATATAACAATATTAATGCAATTTAGTTTATTATTACACCATAAAACACCTTTACGAGGTACTGAATCGGTGTTATAAAGAATATTTTTACACAAATACATTATTTAAATTGAAGCTAGCTTTTAAAGCATACTTTTTATCAATGGCTATTTAGCAGCAATATCCTTTTCCAATGCTTTTACGAGCGCCTTTGTATAACTTTTAGAAAAATCTGCTAAGCTGGAAGGGTTGATCGTTTCAGACTGTACACTCCAAAGCAGTTGTTCGGAGCTAACATCATATAGATTGCTTTCCAGATAGTACATTTTATCCGTCGTGTAATAACCAGGATCGTATGCAATGGGGTACCAATGGGAGTAATAGCTCCAAAAATTACCATACCAACCAAATCTCGGATAAGGCATATAAGGCCCATTTCCCGGTACATATCGGGTCTCGCTGGCTTTGTCGATCAGGGTAACAGTGAAAATGGCATCTGCATTCAAACTGTGTACTGCTTTCATCACTAAATCTTTGTTTTGACTTTCATCTTTGGTAAACGTCCGTTTAAAAACGTCGCTGCTTTTAATAGCCTTGTAGCCATGCATGGAAGCTGCTTCTGCCAAATTGGATTCAATGACCTCCTTTGCTTTAGCGTGGTTTGTCATTGCAATAATGAATATTGTTTGATATTGTTTGGGAGTAAGGTCTCTATTTTTATAGATATCTGTTATCCTTGTTGAAGTGCTACAAGCCAACAACAATAAGCTTGAGACAATTGCGATTAAAAATGACTTCGATTTCATATGTTTTAAAAATTAGTGTCGTTTAAATTGTTGAAGAGCGTCTTTTCCGAGGGATGGTAAAATTACACCAGTAAATAGAATTATAATGGACAGTTTAATAGCACATCCTATCTAACCTTTTGTTAAACAACACTTTTACAACAACATTTGTTTTCACAATTATTGATCGTAAATGAAATACTTTAATTTTTAATTGATATTATCAGAAAATCATCTTGACCATTTCAATCTGGTTGATTGTGTTGACCAGGCCTTGTCTTTGTAGAAATAGTTGCAAGTTTTTGGCTTTTTCATCAACGTTAGTAATTTGTACCTTTGCGCTGGACACAAACACTTTCAGCTCGGATAAAAGCTGTGTTGCAATACCTTTCCGCCTATGCTGCTGTGCTACCGCAATTTGGTAGATCCGTCTATTGGACGAATTGAACAAGATATATCCCACCAAATCGGAGCCAATAAATGCCCCCAACCCTTTAAGCTGAATTAATTCACTACGCTCACTTCTATTTTGCCAGCTGGGTTCAACATCCCAAAAAGACTGCAAAATATCCCAAGAAAAGTCATGGATAGACTGTATACGGATAGGCTGTGTTCTGCCAGATAAAGCACCCATCTTTACATGAAGTTCTCCTCCAAAGCACAGTAATCTACGGCCTTTAACAAAACCATTTTTTTCATATACCCGAACAGCACGTCGATTACTTTCTATCACTTCCAATAGTAATTTTTTCACGCGATACTCTCTGAAGGATGGCTGCATAAATCTGTACATTTCACCGACTAATCCGCTGTTCCGATAGGCGGGCAAAACACCTGTACCAGCATTGTAGATCACTTTACTACCCTCAATTTCTCGCATGCCATGCATAATAAAAGCTACCAGTTGTATTCCGTCAAAAACACCAACTGACAAGTCCATTAAAATATCCTCGCCTCTGATCTTCGACTCCAATTGCAATGCGTCTAACTGAAATGGTACAATATAGTCGGCAAAAGCTCCATTAATTGCCTTTAATAAGTCAGCACTATCTCCCGCTTTCAATTTCCGTATCTCCATCCCTTATTTTTTATGGACTATTAAATTTACTGATGCCTGAACAAAGAGCTCTCATGCTATCCTTTCCTAAATTTTTTTATTCGGACAAAATCTGATTTCTGTGATGCTTCAAATGCACCACATAGTCAAGCATTAAAAATTCGAGGCTATGGTCATTACAAGTCCTTTGAATCAATTTGTTCGCAATTACCTGCTTAAACAAAAACAACAATTGTTCGTTTACCGATCGCCATAGATTGCATAATTTCTCGGTCTCAGCATGTTGGTAACCTGCAGATGCACAATAGGCTACCTGATCATAGTATATTTTTGGATTTTCTTCAAATTGAGCTCTTATAAACCGTTGGTAATTAACAAAGCGCTATCGACTAGATGACCCAGAATCTCTTTTTTGCTCCATTTATCTGGTCCTAATTTGCGATTAAAATCGTCATCATTTATTACCAAAATTTGCGAAGAAAACTTCTGAATAATATGCTCAAATTCTTCCAATAATGTATTCATACCTAAATCTAGCTAGTATAACCTTAATTTCTTACCAATTTAATCCGATGCATCCACGCTGCTTTATCCAAGGTTCTCATTGTAATACGATTCTATTGTTCCGCAACCTTTATTGTACCATTCCACTATTGTACCATTCCACAGCTTTTGCTTCATGCTCTTTCAAAAATTCATCTTTCGCATCATTATAATCGTTACCATCTTTCCATTGCTGCAGTACCAATTTTTCTTTGAGTGCCTGATAGCGATCTCTTACATTGTCGTGCGCACGCAGGTAATCGCGAAAGGCTATATGGCGCAACCAGTGTTTTGATTGCAAGGGTATGCTATGGATATGTGCTACTCGTAACGAATGGTCATGCAATCGTGCTGGAATTTCATCGCCAGGTGCGATGTGCTCTGGTAATCCTAATACTTCAGGACGATCAATCAGGGCGATAAAAAAACGTCTGTAAGGCATATCCGCATTGTATTTTTCATAATATACATAGCACTTGTCCCGCAACAGGAGCGGAATTCGATCAAGATCGTTTTCTTCCTCTAAACCGATCAATATATCAATGATTGGTTTGGCAGACAATCCCTCAACGGCCGTACTGCCTATGTGATCAACCCTCGACCTTATTGGTTTCAACAACGTAAAAAGTTCATGTTGAATACTGTCAAAATTCGCTTTCCATATCGGATTATAAGGTTCAAACGGTAAAATCATACGCTGTTGTCTTTGCCAATACAAGATAAATACACATCATTCGATCAAATACGCCTCGAATGATACCCTAAAAGTTAAAGTTAATAAATTTATCGTTTTCCGAGAGAGCCTATAATCCAGTTCTCTTTTTTCTAATGCATTTATCGGGCAAATCTCTTCGTTCCAACGACACAAAGAATAACAGCAACTGTTACGGCCAGCATGCCAACACCGACTTGTTCATGAAGAAGCCCGGCGGCTAAAGCCAGACCGAAAAAAGGCTGTAGTAACTGTAACTGCCCAATGGTCGCCGTGCCACCTTGGGCGAGTCCTTTATACCAAAAAACAAAGCCAATAAACATACTGAACATCGACACATAGGCTAAACTGGCCCAGGCCCCGATAGGCACAGTGTCAAAAGACGATGGAAGGTAGACAAAGGTAAGTGGCAACATCAACGGCAGCGACAAAACCAAGGCCCAGGAAATGACCTGCCAGCCCCCTAGCGTCTTGGTCAATTTTGCACCTTCAGCATAGCCCAAACCACAGAGAATGACCGATAAAATCATTAAAACATCGCCTAAAGGTGAGGCTGTTAGTCCTTGTGCCAGCGCATAGCCGATCACCAGTAGACTCCCTAAAGCAGAGAACAGCCAAAAAATTGGCTTCGGACGCTCGCCACCGCGTATAATACCAAATACGGCTGTCGATACGGGCAAAATACCGATAAAAACGATGGAATGCGCGGACGTGATGTGCTGCAGAGCCAAAGCGCTCAGTAAGGGAAATCCAACGACACATCCTATTGCCACGATGCATAGCGACCCCAATTGCTTTCTTTCTGGACGTTTTTCCTTAAAAACCATCAATGTTATCAGTGCCAATATGCCTGCAATGGAAGCCCTTGCTAGTGTAACGAATACAGGATCAAACGCTAAAACGGCCATGCGTGTTGCCGGCAACGAACCACTAAATAATACCACACCAATAAAACCATTTAACCAACCGCTTGTTGTATTTTCCTGTAATTTACTTATACTTAATTGCGCCATGTATCAATCTTTTACACAAAGTTCGTCCATTACAAGAATTAAGCACAGTCACAGTTTTTGATAATTCAATGGACACAGTTACCTTTAAAGACGAACACTAATCCTTATTTTGATGAAAAAAGATTATTTGTATAATGAAATAGCAGACAATATTGCCAATAAGATTAAATCTGGCGTCTTAAAAGCTGGCGAAAAACTACCTTCGGTGAGGAACCTAAGCGCTGAACACGGTATCAGTATAAATACCGCAAAAAGGGCATTTCTAGCATTGGAAGAACGTTCTCTTATACAGTCCAAGCCCCAATCCGGCTACTTCGTTAGTCCTCCAAACTATTTGCAACTTCCGTTGGCGGCAGCCAGTCAACCTATTTCAATCGCCAACAACCGAGAACCGGATCAATTGATGAATAAGGTGTATTCAACCATGGGACGTCGGGACTTAACCTTATTTTCAATCGGTGTTCCTTCCGGAAGTCTCCTACCTACCGCAAAATTAAAAAAAGAAATCGTCCTCGCTACACGGGAGCTCAGCGATGGTGGCACAGCATATGAACCCTTGCAAGGCAATATAAAATTACGTCGTATGGTGGCCGTACGTTCATTGGCCTGGGGTGGAAATCTAAATGAAGATGATGTCGTTACCACCAACGGCTGTATGAATGCTTTAGTTTTGTGTCTGATGGCCTTAACCAAACCTGGAGATACACTGGCTCTGGAAAGCCCCTGCTATCCGGGTATCCTCCAACTTGCCGTCAGTCTAGGGCTTAAGGTGCTGGAAATAGCTTCGGACCCCATCATAGGAATAGACATTGAAGCCCTCAAAAATCTATTGCCCCAAATTAAAGTCTGTTTACTGGTCCCCAATTTTAACACCCCTTTGGGTTATTGCATGCCGGATGAGCATAAGCGGGAAATTGTGGCATTGCTGTCAAAACACCAAATTCCGCTAATCGAAGATGACACCTACAGCGACCTCCATTTTGGCCCCCAACGCCCCAAATGTTGCAAATCTTTTGACCGGGATGGCAATGTCCTCTGGTGTGGATCCGTTTCAAAGACGTTGGCTCCAGGCTTCCGTGTCGGATGGGTTGCTCCTGGAAAATACAAAGAACAGATTATCAAACTAAAACTGATCCATTCCCTGTCATCTACGGCGATCATCAATGAGGCGGTTGGAAATTTTCTATTAACTGGAAAGTATGAAAACCACCTGCGTAAACTTCGTAGATCATTAACGGAAAACTACCAGCGCTACGCTGCTATCATTTCGGACCATTTTCCGGAAGGCACTAAAATTAGCCGTCCACAGGGTGGACTTGCCCTATGGGTCGAGTTTCCAAAACACATCGATACAGGCAAGCTATATAACTATGCGCTTAAACTACAGATTAGCATTTCACCGGGGCGGATTTTCACCTTGCAGGATCAATTTCACCATTGCATGCGTCTCTGTATTGGTTTGCCCTGGAGCAATGAACTCGCTTTAAAATTAAAACAGCTGGGCAAACTCGCGACAGCACTCTAATACATAACATGATAAGAGCATAATCCAACAGTCGGGGCAACGAAACGACAGGTCGGAGCCTATGATTACTTGAGTTCCAGCTCCAGCCTGTGTTTACCCGCCTCCAATTGGACGACATTGCTGCTGCTAACATTATCCGGTGGATAAAATGTCGCCGTGGCATTTGCGGGTATTTGGATATTATAAACAATCTTTTTATCCTTTAACTTCCATTCGGAAACAATTTTACCGTAGGGTGAATCATAAGAAATAGAAGATTCTTTCAGTTCCTGGGGAAAGATGGGTTTTAAAAGCACATGTTTAAATCCAGGTTGTTTAGGATCTGGCAGAATCCCGCCGATAGATTTAAAAAACCAACCACCGATTTCGCCAAACATCATGTGGTTGTCTGAAATATCACGGGTTGCTTTTAAATCCCAGTTCTCCAACAATGTTGTTGCGCCATTTACAATCCACCATCCCCAAGACGGATAAGTATCTTGTACCGCAACCTTATAGGCTGTCGTTGCATAACCGTTATCTTTTAACGCATTCAATAATGCTTTTGCACCCAATACTCCTACATCTAAGTGAAAGTTGGTCTCTTCCACTTTCTTATTCAGGTTGGCTGCAACCCGGGCTTTCATTTCGTCAGGTACCACACCCCAATAGAGTGGAACACTCAGTTCAGTCTGTGTTCCATTGCTATAAATACCCTTGGAAGCATCTAAAAATTTAGCGTTGATGGCCGTCTTAATTTTTCTGCTCAGCAGTTCATATTTTTGTTGATCTGCTGTGTATCCAAACAATTTAGCCGTAGCAGCCAAGATGGTCGCATCCACATAAAAATAAACCGAGGAGGTCAACTCCAGATTCGACTGTGACTTCACTGGCACCCAGTCTCCACGCCCAAAAGTCGTCAACCCAGATGGGCTGATTCCGTCGACATAATCGACATAGCGTTTGATATTAAGATAGCATTCTTCTAATGCACGTGGGTCTCCATAAAACTGATAGATCTGCCAGGGAATGATGGCAATGGTACTTGTCCAATCCAAACCATTCGCTGTACCATAACCCCATCCCCCAGTTGGAATAATATCGGGTAAGACACCGTTCTCCTGTTGCTCATCACGATGATCCGCCATCCATTTTTCATAAACTGTTATCCCGTCAAAATTGTACAAAGCTGTTTCAATCGCAAGGTGCCCATCCCCTGTCCAACCGTTCTTTTCGCGCTGCGGACAGTCTGTAGGATACCCCATCAAATTGGACAGGTAGGCATTGTTGGTCGCTTCCCATAGTTTGTTGACCAACGCCGATGATGTCTTGAGCTGTCCAATAGCATGCACATCACTGTGCATAAAATAGGCGGTCACCGCCGAACTATCCAATGCAATTGCTGCACTACTGCTAATTTCGACGTAACGAAAACCCTTGTAGCCGAACTTTGCCATAAACTCATCATCCCGACCGCTTAAAGTCAATATGTCCGTCTGAAAGGGCTCCTTTTCTTTATCGCCCCGATAATAAACATCAATATTGGACAGGTCAAGACGCCCATCCGCCTGCAATCGTTCACCATGCTTGATACGTAGCATAGTACCTGCAGCTCCCTTGACTTTAACTTTTGTAATCCCAGCCATATTCTGACCCATATCGAAAACATAAGTACGTTGGTCTATCTTTGTCACTGATTTGGGCTTATAGGACTTCACGAGCCGAATCGGTACCATCTGTTGGGATACGATATGTGCAGATGGCGTATTTCTGTACTGAACAGCCTCCCAAGTTGAATCATCGTATTTCGGTTTGTCCCAGTTGGGTATTTCCAGTCTTGCATCATAATGTTCACCAGTATAAATATTATTATAGGTAATTGGTCCTGAAGTTGTTTTCCACTGCTTATCTGAAACAATAGTTTCTACTGTACCATCTGTATAAACGATTTTCAACTCTAAACAGAATGCTGGCCGTGCCCGCCATGGTGCTTTATCAAAGTTCCAAAAGGCCAGTGGTTGATGATTATACCATCCATTCCCCAAAACAACGCCAATAGCATTCTCTCCTTTTTGAAGCTGCTGGGTTACGTCCGTCACGACGTACAACGTGCGTCGGTCAAATCGAGTATACATTGGATCCAGTCGATGGTCTCCTACTCGCTGACCATTCATAGAAAGCTCATATAGCCCTGCTGTGGCAATATACGCGCGCGCAGACTTTATCGGCTTATTTATCTTAAATTCTGTTCTAAAATAAGGCGTTTCCTGCGCATGAATATCCCTATTGTCGCTAATCCATTTTCCTTTCCAAAGGTCCATTCCCATCATTCCCGTTTCGAAAGATGCTATTTCAGAATTTGTTGATACACCATCCTTATCCCATACTTTAACCTTCCAGAAGTACTTGGTCTGTGGCTTTAACTGTATACCATTATAGGGTACTAATATAGACGAGCTGAGCTGTTTGCCACTATCCCAGTTATCTTTCGTCTCCTTCAGCAGTGCCAGCGAATCTTGCCCTAGAAGGATCTGATAAGCCTGTTGTACCGCACCTTTCCGTTGATCCTCAAGTCGCCAGCTAAGTCTTGGATGAATTGCATCGATACCCAATGGATTGACCAGATGTTCACATGTCAACTGTACCGCGATGCAGTTGCTTTTAGGTTGGGCATAAGTGCTGTTCGTTATACACAACAGTATTGTCAATAAAATCCTACGCATGAAAAGATACTATTCTTGGTGGTTGTTAAATTGTTTTAGCTGATTTAAAAATCTAATATATCAAATATTTTCCACATGGTGACCTGTACTTTCCTGCACGATATACCTCAGGCAGCAAAATAAATTCTTGTAACTTTCATAAAAATAACCTTATATTAGTCGCAACTTTAGGGGTGTCTGCTCATGCAGGCTGAGATTTTACCCTTAGAACCTGATCCGGATCATACTGGCGTAGGGAAAAGTGAGCTGTCTACAAGGTGCATTGCTGCGCCTTTGTGTAGCCATTCCTAAAGTTTTACCAAAAAAAATTAAGGAATGGAACTTACAATAAACCATCAAATTCGATTTTTCGATCCCGCACTTACGTCACTAGAAGGCTTGTTACTTTTGGAATTATCTGGCAAAACCCAGGGTGTGGCTGTAGCCATCAACAACCAAGTCATCCCCAAAAAGGACTGGGCTACGACAACACTTAAACCTTATGATCAGATTATCTTAATCACTGCATCTCAAGGCGGCTAGCCTTTCAAAAAAAATCAACCGAGTAATTCACCACAATACAGAAAAAATGACAGCTGAAACAATTACGCAATCCCCCTTTCCAAATGCAAAGAAAATTTTTGTAGCCGGAAAACTATTTCCTATTCAAGTCGCTATGCGTCAAATCTCCTTGAGCCCAACCAAATTAACGAATGGACAGATCGAAATTAATCCGCCGGTAACAATCTATGATACTTCTGGGCCTTATACAGATGACACCATCCATATCGATATCCGCAAAGGACTCCCTCGCCTTCGCGAGCAGTGGATCTTGGATCGTCAGGATGTCATACAGTTGGCTGGCATCAGCTCTGAATATGGACAAAAACGACTTTCTGATCCAACGTTGGACGAACTCCGATTTGCCTATAGCCACAAACCGAAAGTAGCCTCCGCCGGCAAGAATGTCACCCAATTACATTATGCAAAGCAAGGCATCATTACCCCGGAAATGGAGTATGTTGCTATCCGAGAAAACCAACGTATTGAGCAGTTGGAAGCTAGTACCCCTGGAATGGATCATCAGCATCGGGGGCAAAACTTTGGTGCGAGAACACATAATAAAGCTATTACACCAGAATTTGTCCGTGAAGAAATCGCCGCCGGAAGAGCGATCATACCCAATAATATTAATCACCCTGAAAGTGAACCCATGATTATCGGACGCAACTTTCTTGTTAAAATCAATGCCAATATTGGCAATAGTGCCGTAAGTTCAAGCATAGAGGAAGAAGTTGAGAAAGCGGTATGGGCCTGTCGTTGGGGGGCTGATACCATCATGGATCTATCCACTGGCAAAAATATTCACGAAACCCGCGAATGGATTATCCGTAACTCGCCAGTCCCAATCGGTACAGTACCGATCTATCAGGCGCTCGAAAAAGTAAAGGGGGTGGCCGAGGATCTTACCTGGGAAATATTCAAAGATACCTTGATTGAACAGGCCGAACAGGGTGTTTCGTACTTTACCATACACGCCGGCGTATTGCTTCGTTATATCCATCTCACGGCATCCCGAGTTACTGGAATTGTCTCCAGAGGCGGCTCTATCATGGCCAAATGGTGTCTTTTTCATCACAAAGAAAATTTTCTCTATACCCATTTTGAGGAAATATGCGAAATTATGAAACAATATGATGTGGCTTTTTCACTTGGCGACGGTCTTCGCCCCGGAGCTATTGCAGATGCAAACGATGCAGCTCAATTTGCGGAGCTCGAAACCCTGGGCGAACTCACCAAAATCGCCTGGAAACATGATGTTCAGGTGATGATCGAAGGGCCAGGACATGTTCCTATGCAATTGATCAAAGAGAATATGGACAAGCAATTGGCCTGTTGTGACGAAGCGCCATTTTATACCTTAGGTCCATTAACAACAGATATTGCTCCAGGCTATGACCATATCACATCCGCCATTGGAGCGGCTATGATCGGTTGGTATGGCTGTGCAATGCTTTGCTATGTTACCCCCAAAGAACACCTGGGTCTACCAAATAAAAAAGATGTCAAAGATGGTGTAATCACCTATAAACTAGCTGCCCATGCGGCCGATTTAGCCAAAGGACACCCTGGTGCACAATATCGTGATAACTCCTTGAGTAAAGCCAGATTCGAATTCAGATGGGAAGATCAATTCAACCTTTCCCTTGATCCAGATACCGCACGGGAATATCATGACGAAACATTGCCGGCAGATGCGGCTAAAGTTGCGCACTTCTGCTCCATGTGCGGTCCCAAATTTTGCTCGATGAAAATAACGCAGGAAATCAGGGATAGTGCCGCCCAGGGGATGCTGGAAAAATCACAGGAATTCATCGCACAAGGAAAAGAGATCTATTCATGATTATTGCATTGACAGCAGCAGAAACAATCCGTTCTGAACAGGCGATTATAGCAGCGTTGTTTAAAGAAGGTCTTGATATTCTGCATTTGCGTAAGTATCATTTTACAGACTTACAAATGTCGCGATATATAGAAACTATAGCTCCTATATACCGCGACAGATTGGTTCTACACTCACATGCGCATCTATCGGCTGAGCTTGGGATTGCACGAATCCACCTGAACGATAAAAGTAGACTGCATGAATCTGCAAATCAACTGGGGCCTACAACAATCTGTTCAACATCTGTGCATGATATTGATCAATTCAATAGCCTTGATGAACGTTGGGCCTATGCTTTTTTCAGTCCATTATTTCCGAGCATCTCAAAAGTGGGGTATGGAACGCATAATGCAAGACTAGGTCAACTCCCGTCACGCGCCAACTTTGCTGTTCGTCTCATCGGTCTTGGAGGGATAAACCAAGACAACTGTCTTATTCCGATGCAGCAAGGTGCAGATGGAATTGCCTTATATGGCACTTTATGGAAACATCGGGATCCTATTCAAAATTTTATTGCATGCAAACAAAAACTATGGAAAGACTCCAATATATCTCACAAGGTAAAACTATAAGGGAACAAAAAAACAACATGCTGAAAGCGCTGGATTCGGGGGCCAAATGGATACAGATCCGATGGAAGGAAGCCGAGGAAAAAGATCTTTATGCGCTCGCCGAAGAGATCAGGCAGGCTTGTTCCGAATTTGGTGCCAGCTGTATCATCAATGACCATCCTGCGCTTGCAGCGGCTGTAGACGCTGATGGGGTGCACTTGGGACTGGACGACTGCAGTGTAGCAGCTGCCCGGCACCTATTGGGTGCAGGAAAAATAATCGGCGGTACAGCCAATAGCTTTGCCAATGTAAAGCAAAGAATAAGTGAACATTGTGACTATATCGGGCTCGGGCCATTCAACTATACCACGACAAAACAAAAACTAAGTCCCCTACTGGGGATTGCAGGATATGAAAACATCATCCAACAAGTCCGCCGAGAAGGCCTAACCCCTATTCCAATATTCGCAATTGGCGGTATAAGCCAACTTGAAGATATCCAACATCTATTAGAAATTGGCGTCTACGGTGTAGCACTCTCGGGAATCGTAACCAAGACTCCAAACATTGTTTCATCCATCAATAAAATTTTACTATGAGCAACCTACATATAGCCGATCGCGTATTTGAATCCAGATTATTTCTCGGTACGGGCAAATTCGGTAATCTCACGGAAATGAGCGATGCCATTGTGGCTTCGGCTTCCCAATTGGTCACCGTCGCCCTCAAACGAATCGACCAGACCGGCTCAGACGACAGCCTCATCAGCGCGCTCGATCTGGCGGCAATCCATTTGCTTCCCAATACTTCGGGAGCACGAACAGCTGAAGAAGCAGTACTTGCGGCTCAACTTGCTCGCGAAGCACTGGAAACAAACTGGGTGAAATTGGAAATTCATCCCGACCCACGTTATCTGCTGCCCGATCCTATTGAAACCTTACGCGCAACCGAATCACTTGCTAAATTGGGTTTCGTCGTCATGCCCTATATTCACGCAGACCCGGTACTTTGTAAACGTTTAGAAAATGCAGGCACAGCTGTCGTTATGCCTTTAGGTGCCCCTATTGGAAGCAATAAAGGGCTGCGTACCTTGGACTTTCTCGAAATTATTATTGAGGAAAGTAATGTCCCAGTGGTCGTAGACGCTGGAATCGGAGCGCCTTCCGATGCCGCTAAAGCCATGGAAATCGGAGCTGATGCGGTGCTTGTCAATACGGCAATTGCAGTCTCTAATAATCCGATACGTATGGCCGAAGCTTTCAGAGAGGCCGTTATCGCTGGACGGAAAGCTTATGAGGCCGGATTGGGAAAGATAGGCTCCCACGCAATCGCTTCGAGCCCCCTAACTTCATTTTTATTTGACTGATAATTCACTATGACAGATTTCAAAATGATACGCGATGAATACTCCTGGGATGAGGTCCATGCACAGATTTATGACGCTACCGATCAGGATGTACAACATGCGTTAGAAAAAGACCATTTAACGCTCTCTGACTTTAGAGCGCTCATCTCACCGGCTGCAGCACCATATCTGGAGCAAATGGCACAAAAAACCCAACAAATCACGCAACGTCGTTTCGGTAAAACCATACAGCTCTATGCCCCGCTTTACCTGAGCAATGAGTGCCAAAACATCTGTACATATTGCGGTTTTAGCATGGACAATAAAATCAAACGCAAAACACTGAGCAACACCGAACTATTACTGGAAGCAATGGCACTCAAAGCCATGGGAATCAATCATATCTTACTGGTCAGCGGAGAAGCCAACAAAACTGTCGAGATCACTTATTTCCTAAATGCTATTCGGCTTTTAAAACCTCATTTTTCACAGATATCCATTGAAGTACAGCCATTGGAAGAATCCGAGTACCGATTACTGCAGGCAGCCGGAGTCTATGCAATATTGGTCTATCAGGAAACCTACCATCGCGAAGTTTACAAACAATATCATCCGAAAGGAAAAAAGTCCAATTTTGATTATCGTTTGGATACGCCTGACCGTATAGGCCGGGCGGGAATCCATAAAATCGGACTGGGCGTATTACTTGGGCTGGAGGACTGGCGGGAGGACAGCTTTTTTACCGCGGCACACATCGCCTATTTACAAAA
>NZ_DBGB01000026.1:0-136727 GCF_002295765.1 Sphingobacterium sp. UBA865
GCGGAGAGTGAGGGATTCGAACCCCCGAACCTGTGACAGTTAACGGTTTTCAAGACCGCCGCATTCGACCACTCTGCCAACTCTCCGCGACAAAAGTAGAAATTTCGAATAGATTTACAAAACTTATTTTCTATAGATAGTCTTAGGGTTTGAAAATGAGCTAGATTGTTTTTAAAAAAGGCTATACAGGGATAATCTCATGGCAGTGTTTCCTGATGTTGGCCGCAATTTTGTCGATCGGTAAATCGTCTTGGTCGATACCAAATGGCTCTTCAATGGACTCGCCAATTAATTCGAGAGATGCTAAAACATATAAAATAAATGGTACAGCAATCACAACAAAGTAACCGATGGAGAAAACGTAACCTACTGGAAGGGTCATGGTATAGAAGATAATGAACTTCTTGATAAATGCACTATATGCCAATGGTATTGGCGTATTTTTAATACGTTCACAAGCTCCACAAACATGTGTCATAGTAGTAATTTCCTCATTAAGGATAATAAGCTGATCGCCACTTATAGTTCCTTCTTTATATAGATCATTGATTTTGTGGAAGATCATGGTAGAAACTTGATTGGGGCCATGTTTTTTATTATCCAAAGCTTTTAACTCAGGGTGTTCGTTTTCGTCGAGCATAAACTTGGTGTAATCCGATCTTAAAAAATCGTATAGTGTCTCTGCGAATAGGGGGATTGCCTTTCTAAAAAAGCTACGGTTCACTTTGTCATCTACATCCAGCATGGCATTTAGTTTGTACGAAAAGGCTCTACTTATATTGGTCAATGTACCCCATTGCTTTCGGGCTTCCCACCAACGATCATAGGCTGTGTTTGTTCGGAATACCAGTAAAAGCGATATAACGAAACCGAGAAGATTGTGGACAATGGTAATGTTTTTGACCCAGCTCTTTTCATTTAATTTGAGGTATTCCAATTCAAGAAAGGCAATCATCCAGGAATAAAAAGCGATTAAAACAAGAAATGGCAGTAACTTTTTGAAGGTATCTGATTTATGCAACTTGAAAGTTGCCGAAAGCCAGTCTTTGGGGTTGTACACGATCATACACAAAAATATAAATTGTTGTGAAAATTTTGCGAGTTAATTGCTATTGCCGTAACTTCATCGTGCCATGGCACAACAGCGATTAAAAAGAAAGAAAACAAGCAAAAAAGGAAGTCAAGCCCGAGGAACAAAGTGGATCTGGATGATAGCAGGAATGCTGGTGTTTTTCCTCTGTCTTGTAATGTGGCATTATCGAGCTGGAATTATATACTATTTTCGTGTGGCTACCTCCAAAGACAAGTCTCTGACGAAGGAGGCTAAATACGATATTCGAAATATTGAGATTATGAGCAAGCACGATGATAAGGTGTTTGGTATAGACGTGTCTACCTACCAGGAAGAAATAGATTGGCAAAAGGTAAGCACAATCAATGATCATTTTCCGATAGATTTTGTGTTTATCAGGGCGACAATGGGTGAGAAAGGAATGGATAATAAGTTTAGTCGAAATTGGAGCAAAACGGCAAATAGGGCGGTTTTGAGAGGGGCTTATCATTATTTTAGACCCAATGAAAACTCGGTAAAGCAAGCGAAGAATTTTATTCGAAAAGTTAAATTACAGCCTGGCGATCTTCCACCGGTCTTGGATATTGAGGAGCATCCAAAACAACAATCTATGGATAGCTTGAAAGTTGGGCTAAAACGTTGGCTTGAAGAAGTCGAAGCTCACTACAAAGTAAAGCCCATTCTTTACTCCGGAGATAAGTTTTATAGTGATTTTTTGGAAAAGGAGTTTGCCGCTTATACGCTATGGATTGCAAATTACAACTTTTGGGTTGAGAACCCCAAGGAGCATTGGGCTTTCTGGCAATTTTCTGAAAAAGGCTCTGTCAGAGGCATTCAGGGCAATGTGGACTTAAATATATACAATGGTAAAATTGAGGAATTGGAAAAGCTGCTTATTCCTTTTAAATAGTCAAATATATGCGTAGCGTTTTTATCACATTATGTGGGGTCTGTTTTGCACTGTTCAATGATCAAGTGCAATTGCATGCAGCATCGAAGAACCATCAGGCCGAGATGTCGCAGCCCGCTTCAGATTTACCACGATTAACATTGAAGGAATTTAAAAAAATGCGCCGTGAAACAGCTATTCAAGTTCTTGATACGCGGTCTGGCGATATATTCCTGCAAGGATTTGTGCCGAAATCAATAAATATAGGTTTTAAAGGTCCATTTGATCACTTTTTGGCACAAGTGTTTCCCAATAAAGCGCAAAAAATTTTATTGATTACAGAAATAGATAGTCAGGATACGGTTTACAACCATTTATTAAAATTGGGTTATACTCATGTTATTGGAGTTTTAGATGGTGGCATCGAAACTTGGAAAAGTAACGAAGATGTAGTCTCATTGAGCAATATTAGTGCAGGAGAATTTAGGAAAAGATCAGGTCAAGGTCATATTGTGGATGTAAGAACAAATAAAGAATTTGGTAATGGACATATTGACAATGCAATGAATATTCCATTAACAGATTTCGTTAATTTTGGTTCTACACTTAAAAAAGACAATAAACAGCTGTATGTACACTGTCAATCAGGATATAGGAGTGCAGTGGCTGTATCTATTTTAAGTGCTAAAGGATTTAAACATATATGCAATATCCAAGGTGGGTATAAGGCATTGCAAGAAGAAGTAAAGGAGAATCAATAATGGCTACTTTTGACCAGATTATTCAATCAAATTCGCTGGTTTTGGTGGATTTTTTTGCGACGTGGTGCGGTCCATGCCAGACTATGGCGCCGATTTTACAGGATGTAAAGGAATTTTATCAGGAAGATCTATCCATCATTAAAATTGATGTAGATAAAAATCCCAAAATTGCTTCGATTTATAAGGTAAGTGGCGTGCCTACTTTTGTGCTGTTCAAAAATGGACAGCAAATATGGCGACAAAGCGGCATGATTCCCAAGATGGAATTACATAAATTGATCGATCAGGCAAAGTAAAAAATAAGGCGTTCAATTTGATTGAACGCCTTATTTTTTTAATGATACTCTGGTGTTTTAATAGGTAGTGTTATATCGCACTAAAATATTAAAATTCATCGTCATCATCGAAGTCATCCAATCCTCCAATCGAGTCGATTTCAGGTAAATCGAAATCATCATCGAAATCATCATCATCGTCATCAGGACCGTTGAAAGATGCGAATTTTACTTCTTCAAGATCTTCGTTAGCTAAAGTTGCCGTGTTCATAAAATAATACTTTATTGTTTCTTATTCAATGTTGTAAAATTAGAGAAGAAAACTATTTTTTAAAACTTTTTTTCAAAAAATTATTAAGCTTTATTTTTCTGTTAATCAATATGTTGAATTGTATTTTGAAAATAAAAATTTATTTTATTTTATTTATTCATTTGTTTCGCCAATCGCATTGTCCTCGGTAACGATGTCTTTTAATTGTGGGAGATCTCTCACACCATTGATTCCGAAGTGATCCATGAACTGTTGGCTTGTTGCATAAAGTAATGGTTTTCCGATACTATCTGCTTTTCCCGCAATTTTGATTAACTTCTTTTCCAGTAAACGTTGAATAGCGTAATCACAGCTGACACCTCTAATCTGCTCCACTTCTAATTTTGTTATCGGTTGTCTGTAAGCAATGATGGCGAGTGTTTCTAGCGCTGATTGACTTAATTTTCGCTTGTTATTATGATTTTGGAGCTGTTGTATCGATTCATGATAAACAGCTTTTGTCAAAAACTGATAGGCGTTGTTGATGTAACGTAATTCGAGTACATAATCTTCATCCTGGTACTTCGTTTCAATTTTTTTAATCAAGTCACGTAGCTCGTCTCTGGATACTTCGATGGCTAATGCTTCCTGCAAAATCTGTTTGATGTCGGCAAGATCTATTCCTTCCGCAGAAGCAAATATAATTGCTTCAATATTTCTTATGACGTCTTTCAATGTATCGTATTAATAGTTAATGACCTGTTCGACCATATGGGCTGGTAGCTCACGGAACTCGTACTTTTGTGTTCGTAGTTGTGGACTGAATCCAGCTTCCAAAATAGCTTCCTGTATTGATTTAGATGTGAATCTATGGGGGGCCCCTGCTGCAGAGACGACATTTTCTTCGATCATGATAGAACCAAAGTCATTTGCTCCGGCATGCAGACACAATTGAGCAGTACGTTTTCCGACAGTGAGCCAGGATGCTTGTATGTTTTTGATATTAGGAAGCATAATGCGGCTCAAAGCAATCATGCGGATATATTCTTCACTTGTTACGTTATTGGTAATACCGCGAAGTCTTTTCAATAAGGTGCCATCATCCTGGAAAGGCCAAGGGATGAATGCTATAAAACCATGGGATTCCTGCGGTTTTTCATCCTGTACTTCGCGAATCCACACCAAATGTTCAAAACGCTCTTCTATTGTTTCGATATGACCAAACATCATGGTGGCAGAAGTTGGTAGATTAATTTTATGGGCTGCCCGCATAACATCTAGCCATTCTTTACCACCGCATTTTCCCTTTGATATAAGACGTCTTACGCGATCATTGAGAATTTCAGCTCCGGCTCCAGGTAGAGAGTCCAGTCCAGCTTCTTTCAATTGTCTCAAAACTTCAATATGACTCATGTTCTCCAACTTGGAAATATGCGCAATTTCAGGCGGGCCGAGTGAATGTAGTTTTAGCGTAGGGTAAAGCTCTTTTAATTGCTTATAAAGGTTTTTGTAAAACTCAATACCCAAATCCGGGTGATGGCCACCTTGCAGCAGCAGTTGATCACCACCGTACTTAAAAGTTTCCTCTATCTTTTGCTTGTAGCTTTCGATATCGGTGATGTAACTATCTTCATGACCGGGACGGCGGAAAAAGTTGCAAAATTTGCAATTTGCAATACATACATTGGTGGTATTGACATTTCTGTCGATCTGCCAGGTTACTTTACCATGTGGCACTTGTATTTTACGCAATTCATTGGCTACGAAAGTCAAATCAGCTGTAGGTGCGTTTTGATATAAAAAAACACCTTCTTCCTTGGATAGGAACTCAAATCGGAGCGCCCGTTCTAATAAATTACTTACATTCATCAACAACAAATATAAGGAGCTTTTAGCTTATTTGGACCTATTTGTAGAATATTTGACAATGCACATTGAATTTTGGGAAAGGTTTTCGGTAACGAAAACAAAAGGATGTGCTTGTGTAACAATAGTATTGCAATTCGGCTTAGTGTATAAAATACAATAACTTGATTTATAGCACTTTGTGAATTAATTAAGATTTTTCCTTTTTTTTTACATTTATTATTCTTTACATTTATTTAACAGATTTTAACATTTCTGGAAAATAACCAAATTAAGTGAAAAATGAATAACCATGGGGAATGAACCTATCAACGATATCGCATTGTTGTCGTCAGACCTAAAAAAAATGACCAAGAACTTAAATAAACCAATATCAGCTAAAACATCTAAAGAATAAACATAAATTTTTTAAACCACCTATTTAGTAAAATTATGATGAAAAAAACGGACAAAAATTGCTGTTTTGATCTCATATTGGGCCAAAAGTTCAATAAGAGGTTTCTGCTTATGAGTTCTCTTCTCATTGGGGGAGGAATGACCACTCATGGATTTGCCAGTGGATTAGTTAGCCATGGCAAAGTTGAAGTCGTTTCATTAATGAAAACAAAGCGTGTACAACAGACGCCTATCAAGGGGATCGTGAAGGATGCTGCTACAGGTCAAGGTATTACAGGCGTTTCTGTTAAAGTAAAGGGAAGTAGTACCGGGACGTCGACCGACGAGAATGGTGCATTTACTATTCAAAGTAAAGTAGGCGATGTGTTGATCATCAGTTACATTGGGTACAAAAGCACTGAGATTACTGTTTCTTCGAAAGCTGATCTTTCAATTTCGTTAAGCAGTTCAGAAGACGCCTTGGAAGAGGTCGTTGTGACAGGTTATTCGGCACAACGTAAGAAAGATTTAACAGGTGCGGTCGCTGTTGTCAATGTGAAGGAATTGAAGACCACACCGGCTGCGAGTGCTGTTGAGGCATTGCAAGGGCGAGCAACAGGGGTTCAGATCGTAGTGGACGGCGCTCCTGGTTCTACACCACAGATTAAAATTCGTGGCTATAGTACGATTAACAACAATGAACCCCTTTACATTATTGATGGAGTGCCTTATGAAGGAAAGTTAAGCTGGTTGAATCAAAATGATATTGAAACAATGCAGGTGTTAAAAGATGCATCAGCAGCTTCAATTTATGGTTCACGCGCAAACAACGGTGTCGTAATTATTACAACTAAAATTGGTAAAGAGGGAAAACCTCAATTTAACCTTGATTCTTACTATGGTGTACAAGTACCAAACAGCTCACGTTTTCCAAAAATGTTGTCTCCACAACAAACTTTGGATATAGAAAATAGATTAAATGGCACAAATAATGTGCTTCCGGACTATCTTATCGCTGGACCTAAAGTAGGCGGTAAAGATGTAATCACTGCAGCGGATATCGATATGTCAAAATATAAATACGATGCAAGCAGCCGTTCGGACTTCTATCAGATTACGAAAGCAAATAAGGCCGGAACGAACTGGTTTGATGCTTTGTCTCAAAATGCCCCCACACAATCACATCAGCTTAGTGTTTTAGGCGGCGGAGAGAACGCTTCATACGCGATTTCTGGTGGTTATCTGAAACAAAAAGGGACAATTATTCACACGGGGTTCGAAAAATACAATCTTCGTTCAAATACGCGTTTTTCGGCTTTCAACAATAAATTGCGTTTTGGGGAGAATATGCAATATAGCTTTACGGAGGGATTTGGTGTAGGTGTAAATACCAATGTTGCTGGTGATTATATCGGTGAAGGTAGTGCATTAGGTTTTGCATATCGTATACACAATATTATTCCAGTATATGATGAAGGTGGAAATTTTGCGGGATCCGTTGGTGGCCAATTTGGTAATGGTGAAAATCCGGTAGCTATTGCTTACCGTGCAAAAGACAATAGAAACAAGAGCAATATGTTTTTCGGTAACGTTTTCGGTGAATTTGATATTGTCTCAGGTTTGACCTTCCGAAGCAGCTTTGGTATGAAGTATGAGAATTACAATGGTGTTTCTTATACTTATCCAAATCCTGAATTTACAGAAGGAAGTTTTAATAATGGAATAAATGAATATTTTGGATTGAATAAAGAATGGACCTGGACAAATACATTAAATTACAAAGCGTCATTTAATGACGAGCATACGTTAAGTATTCTTGCGGGTACAGAGGCAATTCAAAATCGTAATAGACAAATTTCAGGAAAAGGAAATGGCTTTTTCACGATGTCAAGTCTTGATTATCTCTATTTGGGTGCTGCATCTACAGGTCGTGTAAGTGATGGTTCGGGTGCAATTGGATCACTGTTTTCGATCTTTGGAAAAGTGGATTATTCGTTCAAAGATCGTTATATCTTAAGTGCAACTGTACGTCGCGATGGTTCTTCTAACTTTGGACCGAACAACAAGTATGGAACGTTCCCAGGGGCGAGTGCGGCTTGGCGTTTGTCGCAAGAAGAGTTCATGAAAGGTGTTTCATGGATTTCTGACCTAAAAATCAGAGCAGGTTATGGGGTAACGGGTAACCAACGTATTCCAGCTAACCAATATTTAAATCGCTATCAAGTTGCTATTAATTCTTCTTCTTATCCAATCGATGGAAGTTTAACATCCGGTATGTGGCAGAATGCGTATAATAATCCTGATGTAAAATGGGAACAAGTATCCGCATTGAACATTGGTTTGGACTTTACGCTTGCCCAAGGTGACTTTGATGGTTCTTTCGACTGGTATAACAAGAAAACGAAAGACATGTTATACCTGCTGCCATTACCTGCTGTTGCCGCCGGTCGTGCGGGATCACCTTATGTAAATATTGGTGATATGCAAAACAAAGGGGTTGAGTTTTCATTGAATTACCATTATGGAAGACGTCAAGAAAGCCAATTTAAATTCGATCTGTCGGCTACAATATCGCGAAACGTGAACAAAGTTGTTGCCTTGGCGCCTTCTGTTACTCAACAGGTTTACGGTAGCTTTAGAAGTATGGAAACTTCTATCTTAAAACCAGGAGAGCCAATTGGTGCTTTTTATGGTTATAAGGTAATCGGTATCTATTCGGATGCAGATATGTCAAATGCAAGCGTGGCCAAATATGAGGATGGAAAAT
Source organism: Sphingobacterium sp. UBA865 (assembly GCF_002295765.1). Taxonomy (NCBI): domain Bacteria; kingdom Pseudomonadati; phylum Bacteroidota; class Sphingobacteriia; order Sphingobacteriales; family Sphingobacteriaceae; genus Sphingobacterium; species Sphingobacterium sp. UBA865. The sequence goes on from NZ_DBGB01000026.1 coordinate 8,256, forward strand.
CGCGAGCAGGCGGACTTAAATTTGCGGATATTAACGGTGATGGAAAAATCGATGCCAGCGATCGTACGATCATAGGTAGTCCACATCCTGATTTTGTGTACTCATTCAATATCAATGCATCTTATAAAAATTTTGACTTTATGGCTTATTTCTATGGGTCAAAGGGTAACCAAAATTATGAGGCGACGCGTTATTTTACGGATTTTGGCGTATTTAGAGGCCAAAAAAGTGTACGTGTCTTAGACGCATGGGATGCCAAAACAAATCCTTCAAGCATGATTCCGTCGCAAGTGGTGGGGGCATCGGCGTACGAATATGCTTCTTCGAGCTATTACGTTCAGGATGCGAGCTTCTTAAAGTTGAAGAATCTGCAGGTTGGATATAATTTTGATACAAATAAGGTGTTCGGTAATAATACCGGTATCAAAAAATTGCGTGCCTATATTGGTGCAACAAATCTATTTACAATCACAAAATATCAAGGCCTAGACCCAGAAGTAAGTGCAACACCTTCAACATATTCTGCTTTGGGGGTAGACTTCGGAGTGTATCCACAAGCACGTCAGTATATGTTGGGTGTGAGTCTTGGTTTTTAAGGTTTAATGATTTAAGTTAAAATTTGATTGAAATGAAAAAAAGAAATATAATCGTCGTTCTCGGAATATCAATGGCTTTGCTATCTTCTTGTGGTAAATCTTTCCTGGAACGTATTCCACAGGGGGAGTTGTCTGACACGCAGGTTGCTAACTCAAAGGGTATTGAAGCTGAATTGATTGGTGCATACGGCATTTTAAATGGCAATGTCAATGGTACTTGGGGAAACTATTCTTCAGCACCTAGCCAGTGGTTGTTTGGAGAGGTTGCGGGGGATAACGCCCATAAAGGTTCTGAAGCTACGGATCAACCTAATATGAATATGATCGAGTTTCATACACCAAATAGTTCTAATGATAACCTGAGCCAGATGTGGGAGGTATACTATGAGGGTGTGCTCAGAGCAAATAATACGTTACGACTTTTGAATGCGGATCAGGCAGGTGCAAAAACAGTGACTGCGGACCGTGCAAAGCAAATTCAAGGTGAAGCCAGGTTATTGCGTGCACATTATTATTTTTACCTCTGGCGTGTTTTCAAAAACTTAGCCTACGTGGATGAGACTATGACGGTGGATGAGGCCAAGGTTAAACCTAATAAAGATGATGTACTGCCTAAGATCATCGACGATCTGAAATTTGCAGTGGATAATCTTCCTGCCACTAAGATCAACCAACAATCAGGCCGTATGGATAAAAATATCGCTAAGGCATATTTAGGTAAGGTTTATTTATACCAGAAAAAATATGCTGATGCATTGGCCTTGTTTAAAGACGTTATCGGTGCAAAAGATCTTCGTACGATGCCGTATCAAAATAACTTTGATGTCCTTACAAAAGATGGCCCAGAGGCATTACTGGTATCTAAACATGTGATTAACCCAGATGGATCTGGTGACAATGCCAATGTTGGCGATATGTTGTCTGGATTAAATGGAAGTAATCCGGTAGGTTGTTGCGGTTTCTATCAACCGACCATTGATTTGGTCAATGCGTATAAAGTTGATGCAAATGGCTTACCATTGTTGGACGGTTCTTATCGCAATAATCCATATAAATCAGATTTCGGTTTGTCTGATGAGGCAAAGAAAACATACAAACTTGATGTGACGCTTCGTTTTGATCCACGGTTGGACTATACGGTTGGTCGTAGAGGTGTAAATTTCTATGATTATGGTGTCATGCCAGGCGATGCATGGATTCGTGAGGTGAGCTCGGGAGGACCATTTGTTGGTATAAAAACAATGATTCCGAAGAGTCTGCATGCGACACATACGGCGTCAGGAGCGGCATATATTACTGACTTGGATGTTAATATTATTCGTTTAGCTGATGTTGTTTTAATGGCAGCGGAATGTCAAGTTGAATTGGGCGACTTAGGTGCAGCGATGAATCTCGTAAATGCAGTTCGTGAACGTGCGGCAAAATTACCTCCAAAAACGACTGGCGATAATGTTGCGGCGGCAGTATATGTTGTTAAACCCTATACTTCTTTCCCAGACCAAAATTATGCGCGCAAAGCTGTTCGTTTTGAACGTCGTTTAGAATTAGCGATGGAAGGACATCGTTTCTATGACCTCGTGCGTTGGGGTGAGGCGAAAACTGTATTGGAAAGCTACGCAACGTTTGAAGGTGGTTTTATGTCACGTTATAAAGGCTTAAACTATAAACCACAAAATGATTACTTCCCAATTCCACAATCGCAGATTGACAGAAGTGGTGGAGCTCTGACACAAAATCAAGGATATTAATTTTTGATAGTTTTAAAAAGGAAAGGGGGAGGCGTTGTCTTCCCCTTTCCCTTTTTAAGGATTTGTATCTGAATTTTGGCAATAGACGAAAGGGAGTTCATGCAGTTTTTTGTATGTTTGAACTGATGAAAAAAATTTTAAGTGCATTATTGCTGCTTTGGTTTCTGCCCGCTGCTACTTTTGTAGCGAAGGCTCAGAGCTTTGAGGATGTTTATCAGCTATTTCAAGAATCTAAAATATTAAATGATCATTTTGTTGGTTTTTCTTTATACGACCTCAATGCCAATAAATATGTCATGGATATAAACGGCAATAAGCATTTTACGCCGGCTTCCAATACGAAAATGTATACCACCTATGCTGCACTGGCACTGTTGGGCGATTCAATACCTGGTTTGGAGTATGTGGAACGCGGAGACTCGTTGCTTATCTGGGGGACTGGTGATCCGACCTTTCTGCATAATCGTTTAGATACCCGGGTAGTATACAACTTTTTGAAAAATACGAATAAACGCATTTTTGTTGTGCCAGGAACAATGAAGAATAAGTTCTTTGCGCATGGTTGGGCTGTGGAAGATTTTGAGGCTTACTATCAACCTGAAATCAGTACATTTCCTATTTATGGCAATGTGGTCACTTTTCGACAGAAAGGTTATAATTATCTATCGACCTCTCCAGCAAGTTTTCAAAATTCACTGGATTTTTTGCCGGAACCCAAGGTCGGTGATTTTGAACTTTCCCGATCATTTCATGCAAATTCCTTTTGGATGTCCGAACGTCCCGTTCCGAGCGGTTATGTCAATGAAGTTCCATTTATCTATTCTGATAGCTTATTTATTAAATTATTGGCGGACAGTCTAGGTAAATCCGTCACCTTACTATCTTACCAAAAACCAAGCAATACCAAGATACTCTATTCCGGCAGTACCAAAAATTTAATCCGTGAAATGATGTTGCCAAGTGATAATTTTATTGCTGAACAGTTTTTGATGATGTGTTCGTGGAAACAATTCAGTCAATTTGATACTTACTTGGTACGGGACTGGATGAAGAATAACGTTTATAAATACTTTTCAGCTGAGGTCGCCTTATTTGATGGATCTGGTCTGTCGTCCTATAACAAGGTGACTCCGCAGAATAATGTAGATCTATTGGTCCTCTTGAAAAATAAGTTGCCGGATGAGCAAGAGCGTTTCCGTCTTTTTCCGGCTGGAGGTGTCGATGGCACCCTAAAACGTACCTATAGCAAAGATCTCGGTGAACCGTTTGTTTTTGCTAAAACGGGAACGATTACATCTGTCTATAATCAGAGCGGTTATCTGATTACGCGGACAGGAAGGCGCTTGGCATTTTCTTTTATGAACAATAATTATATAGATGATCGAGCAAGTGTAATTCGTAAAGAAATGGCTAAAATAATTACTTATATTCGTCAAACTTATTAAGCCAATTTAAATGGAAGCAATTGTAAAAAACAATAAAAAATTGATTCGTTCTTGGGCCATGTTCGATTGGGCCAATTCTGCTTACAACCTTGTTATTACTTCCACGATATTCCCTGTTTACTATACCGCAATTACGACGACAAAAGAGCATGGTGATGTTGTTCGTTTCTTTGGGATTGAAGTCGTCAATACCGCACTTTCCAATTTTTCTTTGGCCTTTGCCTATTTGCTGATGTCTTTTTCTTTGCCTTTTATTTCTTCCTACGCTGATGCAAAGGGGAAAAAGAAACACATTATGAAATTCTTTACCTATGTTGGAGCGGTTGCATGTATGTGCTTATTTTTCTTCAAGCTTGAAACCTTGGAAATTGGTATCATATGTTTTGTTCTTGCGGCGATGGGGTATATTGGCGGTGTTTTGTTTAACAATTCTTATTTACCGCTTTTGGCGACTGTCGATCAACAAGATAAGGTGAGTGCGCAAGGTTTTGCTTATGGATATATTGGCTGTGTTACTTTACAGATTCTTTGTTTTATAGTGGTGCTTAAACCTGAATGGTTTGGTATTACAGATGCCTCACTGCCGGCTCGTATATCGTTTCTAATGGTCGGATTGTGGTGGCTTGGGTTTTCAATGATCCCTTTTAAATACCTGCCTAAAATTGATGCGACCGAGAATAACACCGGTAAGAGTTTTGTACAGAATGTACGGGATGAATTCGGCCATGTTATCCAAAAGATCAAAGGTATTCCAGAAATAAAACAGTTTTTGCCGGCTTTTTTCTTTTATGCAATTGGTGTTCAGACCTTGATGATTGTAGCCTCTTCTTTTGGAGAGAAAATTTTGCATTTAGGCGCAGAAAGGTTGATTGCGACAATTCTTCTCATCCAGCTCGTGGCTATCTTAGGTGCATTTTTAATGTCTTATTTATCTACGCTTTTTGGAAATATTAAGGTGTTGATCGTTGTGGTGATGATCTGGATCGGCATCTGTATTGCAGCATTTTATTTATCTACTCCACTTCAGTTTTATATCATTGCTGCACTGGTCGGTTTAGTTATGGGCGGGATTCAGTCCTTATCACGTTCAACCTATTCTAAGTTAATTCCGACGGATATTAAAGATACGACGGCTTTCTTCTCTTTTTATGACGTTACAGAAAAAGTTGCTATTGTCATTGGATTATTCTCATTCGGGTTTATAGAACAGGTAACACATAATATTCGATATTCGGCATTGGTTCTTTCTTTATTTTTTGTAATTGGATTGTTACTTTTGGTCCGGATATTAGTATCCAATAAATCTTAATTTTATTGATTGAATTGCATATGAAAGTAGAACTTTTTGTTCCTTGTTTTATAGATCAGCTTTACCCTGAAACCGCTTTTAATACGGTTCGTTTATTAGAAAAAGTCGGTTGCGAGGTCGTCTATAATCCTGAGCAGACATGCTGTGGCCAGCCGGCCTATAATGCTGGATTTTGGGATGATGCGAAACAGGTCGGACGGAAGTTTTTAGGTGACTTCTCGGGAGATCATGTGATTATTTCTCCTTCGGCGTCCTGTACTGGTATGGTACGACATGCTTATAATGATTTATTCGCAAATTCGGCAGATTCCCATCAATGTCATAAAATACAACAACAGGTGATGGAAATCTCTGATTTTTTAGTAAACGTGCTAAAAAAAGAGTATTTTGGAGCTGAATTGGAGGGTGTTGCGGTATACCATGATTCTTGCTCGGCTTTGCGAGAGTGCAAAATTAAAGAGGAACCACGGAAATTATTGAGTAAGGTCTTAGGTTTGGAGATGGTGGAGGTGAAAGATAGCGAGACATGTTGTGGGTTTGGGGGAAGTTTTGCCGTTAAATTCGAAGGAATATCCGCAGCAATGGCTGAGCAAAAAGTGCGCAATGCACTTGATCTGAATGCGGATTATATTATTTCCACTGATTCATCTTGTTTGCTACAGCTTCAATCTTATATCGATAAACATAAATTACCCATTCAGACGATGCACCTCGTTGATGTGTTGACCACTGGCTGGGGAAATATTTAAATAACACATTAAATCTAAACACATGAATTCAAGAAGAGATTTTCTTAAAAACCTTGCGCTAGCATCTGCTGGTATAGCATTAGCTCCCTCTTTGGAGAGTTTTGCGGCAGCAAAGAAAGATTGGTTTGACATTTCCTTGGCTGAATGGTCATTGCATAAATCCTTGTTTAAGGGAGATTTGAACAATTTGGATTTTCCAGTATTGGCTGCCAAAAAATACGGTATCTATGGGGTGGAATATGTGAATCAATTTTTTAAGGATAAGGCTAATGATAATAATTACCTTACTGAGCTAAATATGCGCGCGAAAGATAATGGTGTACGTAATGTACTCATTATGATTGATGGTGAAGGAAATCTCGGTGACGAAGATGAAACAAAGAGAAAACAAGCTGTGCAAAACCATTATAAGTGGATTTCTGCAGCTAATTTCTTAGGTTGTCATGCCATTCGTGTCAATGCGGCTGGAAAAGGAACGCCTGAGGAAGTGAGTAAGCGTGTTGTTGAAAGTTTAACAACACTATCTGATATCGGTAAAAAAGCGGGCATTAGCATAATTGTAGAAAACCATGGTGGTATCTCTTCGCATGGTGACTGGTTGGCCAATACATTAAAAGCAGTGGGTAGTAAATATTGTGGAAGTTTACCCGATCTTGGTAATTTCTATGAGTATGATCGTTACCAAGGTGTAACGGATTTAATGCCTTATGCGCATGGTGTGAGTGCCAAAACACATGATTTTGATGCCAATGGTAATGAAACGCAAATTGACTATGAGCGTATGTTGAAGATTGTTAAAAAAGCAAAATTCAAAGGTTATGTGGGGATTGAATATGAGGGAAGTAAGTTGAGTGAGGAAGAGGGTATTTTTGCTACTAAAAAATTATTGGAACGTTTGCGTCCTTTGATTTAAAATTTAACTATTCGAGTTCTTTTCTGTCAATGGAAAGAACTCGAATAGTTAAATAGGTTTTAATTGATGTGTTGCTCGGATGCAACAACTAAAAAAACTGAAGTCCATTTGTTAGAAACCTATTAAAATCTTCACTATCTTGCTTGAGTATATGAAGATGAGTGAATAACTACTTTCTTGGTGTAGAGGACCATCGGATTTTTCCATTTACTGATGGTATACTTATAAATGGAAATCGCATTACCTTATTTTGAAAAATAACGACTAAAAAAACATGAATTTTGAAAAAAATGCTGTTCTTGAAACCCATTTGCAAAAAGTAGGGGCGGAACATGTATTGGTACAAGGGCATCCAGCCGGCTTGTTCGTATTATTCTTCACAGAGATGTGGGAGCGTTTTAGCTACTATGGTATGCGGGCGCTGTTGGTGAATTTTCTGGTTTCTACCATCGCCCAACAAGGATGGGGCTGGACCAACTCCGAAGCGATGAAGCTTTACGGTTTGTACACCGGGATGGTGTTTTTAACGCCCTTGTTCGGCGGGATTATAGCCGACCGTCTTACAGGATATAAAAAATCCATTATGGTGGGGGCTATAATTATGACTCTCGGGCATATCGCTATGGCTTTAGAGGGATTTAATAAAAGCTTTTTTTTGGCAGGGTTGGTGCTGATTGTTTTGGGAAATGGTCTGTTCAAACCCAATATTTCTTCGATGGTAGGAAAATTATATCCAGATAAAGGCGGTAAAAAGGATGCGGGGTATACCATTTTTTATATGGGTATCAATGGAGGGGCATTTTTGGGTATGATGCTATGCGGCTATATTGGTGAGAAGATCGGCTGGCATTATGGTTTTGGGCTTGCCGGAATATTTATGTTTTTGGGAATGTTGCAATTTTATTTTGCGCAGCGCATCTTCGGAAAGATTGGCAATACACCCGAGAAACAAGAAGAGCTAACCGATATTGCAGCGGGTCAAGAAGAAAATCCGCAACATATTGTGCGTGATCGTTTGCTTGTAATAGCCATTTTTATGTTGTCAAGTATTGTCTTCCATTTAGCTTTTGAACAAGCGGGTGGCTCGATGACGATCTTTGCAAAAAATTATACACAGCGGGTATTGAGTGGTGACGTGGCGGTTTTATTTAAATGGTTCGACGCTGCATTGACGGTTTTGCCGATTGTGGTAATTACTGGGGTATTGTTTGTTTTAGCGAAGAAAATCATACGCAAATACCCGATGATTATACTTTTTTCGAGCATTTCTTTTGTGATCATCTGGTCCTTGTGTCTTTGGAAGGTTTATCGGGAATATTATGGTATGAATTCGGAAGTTACTGTATCCTGGTTTCCGATGTTAAATTCTTTCTTTATCATTACGCTGGCTACATCATTTAGTAAGATCTGGGAGAAAGTATGGAATCCTTCTGGTCCAATTAAGTTTGCAATGGGACTGACACTGGTTGGAGTTGGTTTTGCGGCACTATCTATTGGAAGCTCCGAGATTCCTACCGGTGCAAGGACGGCCTCTGTTAGTATGATATGGCTGGTATTGGCATACTTTTTTCATACAGTGGGCGAATTGTGTATTGGTCCGGTTGGACTTTCTTATGTCAGTAAACTATCGCCCAAAAAATTCCTGGGGTTATTGTTTGGTTTTTGGTTTTGTGCCAATGCCATAGCTAATTTTATAGGGGGCTTTATTGGGTCGTATATTGATAAGATTACTGAATCTCATTCGATGTCTTACTTCTTTGCTGTGTTTACAGTGATCCCTATGGTGGCTGCTGTATTTCTTATTCTAGGCAACAAAAAAATAAAAAAGATGATGCATGGAATTGATTAATTCATAGAAAAATAGTGTATCTTCAAGCGATTTTTATCAAAATAAAAACAAAACCTGAGTTATAAAACAATTATTGAAATTATATGAATCAAGAAAAAGATCAAGTTCTTGTAGCGCATCTTGCTAAGCAGGGGATCGATGACAAGATGGTAAATGGACATCCTGCCGGATTATTTGTGCTATTCTTTACAGAGATGTGGGAGCGGTTTAGCTACTACGGTATGCGGGCATTGTTGACCTTATTTTTAATAAGTTCCATTGCTGATGGAGGATGGGAATGGAGTAATGAACGGGCCATGAAACTTTACGGTTTGTATACTGGTTTCGTCTATTTGACACCATTGATCGGTGGAATGATAGCGGATAAGCTAACCGGTTTTAAAAAGGCAATTTTGATCGGAGCTTTGGTCATGACCTTGGGGCATTTGTCTATGGCATTTGAGGGCGTAAATTCAAATTTCTTTTATTTAGGTCTTGTCTTAATGATCCTAGGAAACGGGATGTTTAAACCTAATATTTCTTCCATGGTGGGAAATCTCTACCCAGATCAAAGTCCTAAAAAGGACGCTGGTTATACCATATTTTATATGGGAATCAATGCCGGATCATTTTTAGGAATGCTATTATGTGGTTACATTGGTGAGAAGATCGGTTGGCATTATGGATTCGGACTTGCTGGAGTGTTTATGTTCTTTGGTATGTTGCAATTCTATTTTGGACAAAAGATATTTGGTATCATCGGAGATTCTCCTAAAGCACTTCGGGCTTACCATGAAAAAAAGATCAAGAATCACGAAGAAAAGGAAGAGGTCATTCCAGCACATGTTGTGCGAGATAGATTGATCGTCGTCACCATATTCATGTTGGCTAGTGTAGTTTTCTTTCTGTCTTTTGAACAGGCAGGAGGATCGATGTCAATCTTTGCCAAGGACTATACGCAAAGGGTTCTGTCTGGAAGTTCGGCGGTGACGTTTAAATGGATTGATACTATTTTGACCATTGTGCCTATTGTTATAGTCACAATTGTTTTAACAGCATTGGCTAGAAAGATATATAAACAATATCCATTAACGATTTTATTTACTGGTATTTCGTTTGGTATAATTTGGTGTTTGGGACTTTGGAAAGTCTTTAGAGAAATAGGAATAACTGGATCAGAAGTCGGCGCTTCATGGTTTCAGATTTTGAATGCATTTTTTATCATTTCACTGGCATCGTCATTTAGTAAATTCTGGGAAAAAATATGGAATCCGTCTGGTCCTGTTAAGTTTGCATTGGGCTTAATATTAGTAGGTATCGGATTTGCAGCATTGGCTTATGGGGCGAGTGAAATTCCCCAAGGTGCCAAGACAGCCTCTGTCAGTATGATTTGGCTTGTAATCGCCTATTTTTTCCATTCTGCAGGAGAGCTTTGTTTGTCACCTGTTGGTTTGTCTTATGTCAGTAAGCTTTCTCCAAAGAAATTTTTGGGACTTCTTTTCGGTTGTTGGTTCTGTGCTTCGGCTATTGCCAATTTTATCGGTGGATTTTTAGGGTCATACATTGATCGCATTACAGAAGAACATTCGATGTCTTACTTCTTTATGATATTTGCAATAGTTCCGGGAGTTACTGCATTGTTGTTGATCATCTTTAACCCCTTATTGAAAAAAATGATGCACGGCATCAACTAAATTGTTGTAGAAGGTGAGCATATAAAAGCGGTTGGCTGATCAGTATATCGATCAACCAACCGCTTTTTATATTCTTTTATTCCTCCACTTTCAAAAGTAGTTTATCGATGCGGTGGCCATCCATATCAAGCACTTCGAAAACTAGATTTTTAAATCGGACACGTTCGCCTTCTTCGGGCACGTGATCTAATCTTAGGAACACTAGGCCTCCTACAGTAGTTACATTGTTGATCTCATCTTCGTCTTCCTCAGAAAGACCGATTTCAAATTCATCCAAAAGGTCCTCGATCTGATATTGTCCGTCGACAACATAATCGCCGTTTTCCAATTGACGTATTGTCGGTCGGGCACTTAGGTCGCTTTCTGTGATGTTCCCTACCAAATCGCCAACGATATCCCGTAACGTAATAATTCCCTGTGGCGAACCATATTCATCAATGACAACCGCCTGATGTATACTGGAGGTGCGCAGGGTATTCATGATGCTATAAGATGAGCTAAATTCGTTCACAAATTTGATGGGTAACATGAGCGTTCTTAGATCAAATGGTTCGTTTTGGAGGCATTGTCGTAGTAAGGACTTTACATGAACAACACCTTTAATATTGTCGAGTCCACCTTCACAGACCGGGTAGATGGAATGATCGTTGTCCAGTATGATCTTTCTGTTTTCTTCAAAAGAATCTTCCAGATCCAAAAAAACAATGTTTTTGCGGTGAGTCATTAGGTTGACCGCCTTTTTGTCCCCTAAACTCAATAGACGATCGACGATATCGTGCTCAATACCTTCGATGACACCACTGTCGACACCTTCGTCTACTAGCGCCTTAATTTCTTCTTCCGTGACACTATTGCCGCTACTCTTGATATTGAGTATTTTGACAATAAACTCTGTCGACATACTGAGTAGCCATACAAATGGTCGTACGATTTTGCTGAGCAGGTTCATCGGGTAAGCGATTAGCATGGCATACTTCTCCGGAATAGCCATACCGATACGTTTGGGGACTAATTCACCAAGCACCAACGAAAAGTAGGTGATGATAAAGACGACAATGATTACAGCGAGCTGTTCGCTATAGGGGGCTATAATACTGGATTTATTAAATATGCCGACTAGATATGTGGAAATACTACCACCAGAAAAAAAACCGGTTAGAATGCCGATAAGGGTAATGCCTATTTGTACAGTGGATAGAAAGTTGTTGGGCGATTCTTTTAGGTTTAGCGCTATTTTGGCTGCCGCATTGTTTTTATCGCTTTCAGCCTGTAGCCTTGCCTTTCTGCTGGATACGATGGATATTTCTGATGCCGATAGTATTCCGTTTAGAATAATCAGGACTAAAATAATAATTGCTTCGGTAAGCATAATGAGTTGAAAAAGTTGTTTGCTAGTGCTAATTTACGGAAAAGACCAGCTAAAAAGTAGGATTATTATGATTATGTCAAGCATCCATAAAAAAAGCCGTATATCTTTCAATACGGCTTTTATAATAATAAGAATGTTTTTTCAATTACATTCCACTGTCATCTAACATAAAAGTATTTTTCTTGGTTTTCCATTTTCCTTTTGTGAAATCAGGGAATTCCAACGTTTTGTTTCCTTTTGCAATAGACTCGGTAGATAATGGGAATACAGCACTCATGGTTACTGAATCATATACGTCAATTGGCGTCTGTACCTTTTGTTTTACTGCCTGAATGAACGCATTGAATACAAACCAGTCCATGCCACCATGACCAGAACCATTTGCTACCGCTTCATATTTTTGCCAGATTGGGTGATCGTATTTCTTTACCCATTCATCTGCAGAATCCCACGTGTGTGGTTTGGATTTACCCTCGATGTGAATACCTTTTGCAACATCCATCCAAATACCATCTGTTCCTTGTACGCGGAAGCCGATAGAGTAAGGTCTTGGCAAGTGTGTATCATGCGTTAATAACATGGTTTCTCCATTTGCACATTGTAACATCGTTTGTGTGATATCACCATTTTTGTAATTGATCTTACCGTTGGGGTGTCCTGGGGAAACTTTATTGACATAGGCTGCCAATCCACGGGCTTTACTTGAGTACGAAGTGATATGGGTGAATCTGTTACCCTTGTTGATATCTGCAAATTGCATAATTGGACCTAAACCGTGGGTAGGATATAGATCACCATCTTGATCGATATTGAACTGTGTACGCCATTGTGCCTCAGAAATCGCTTTCGGGCCATATTCAACGCCATGGCCATAATACGCTTTTCCGTCATTGAATAATACTTCGCGTAAATCGTGTTGATAACCGCCTTCCAGGTGCAACAATTCACCAAATAGCCCTTGTCTGTGCATATTCAATACAGCAAGTACGTCACGACGGAATGCCACATTTTCTAGGGTCATGTAAGGCTTTCCGGTTTCTTCGGATACTTTCACAATATCCCAGTGATCTTGTAGCGTTAGACCTGCTATAACCTCGCAACCTACGTATAGTCCAGCTTTCATTGCGTCAATAGCTTGGTTTTTGTGGAATTGCCAAGGTGTTGCAATAATGACAGCATCTAATTTTTCATTGCTTAACATCTTTTTGTAAGCATCAACGCCACCAGTATATTCTTTTGGAAGTTTGGTGCTTTTTGCGTTGAATTGTTTACGGCATTGTGCTAGAGATTCTTCTTGGGTGTCACAGACAGCCACAATTTCTAAATCATCTCTGTTTAGGGCAATTTGAACGTGATTACGTCCTCTAAGACCCACACCAATAAAACCGATTTTTATCTTGCCATTTGTTTGGGCAAATAATTCTGTACTTGAAAGGACACCGATTCCAGCTGTAGTGATGGCAGTCGATTTTATGAAATTTCTTCTATCCATTGTTTTGAGATATAAGGAGTTTGTATATTAGTTATTTACTTGTTTGAAAACAGTCTTTGAGACTGGGTACTATTAACAAATATATTATTTCATTTGGGATAAATGAAAGTGCAAACGTTTGCTTAATTTTATTAAATTTCATGCAAACGTTTGATTGAAATAAAAATTATCATTTATTAATTCAATTTGTGATATTGCAAGCACATTGATGATTTAAAAAACATAGTTTAATGTCTGATTTTAACCAATTAGTAGTAGAGAGCGCAGCAAAACAATTCACATTAGAAGGAGATATCATTTCAGTGCAACCGTTTGGTTCTGGTCATATCAATGATACCTATCGTGTAGTTACTACTGTAGATAGCGGTATATCGCATTTATTACAACGTATTAATCACCATGTTTTTCCGAACGTGGATGGATTAATGCATAATATTGAGATTGTCACCAAGCATCTTAGCAAAAAAGTTAAAGTCGCTGAAGGAAAAAGAATCAGCGATCATGTATTGACAATTGTTCCTACAAAAGGTGGGGAATTATATATAAAAGATAGTCAGGATAATTATTGGCGCATGTTTATTCTCATAGAGGATACGAAAAGCTATGATATTGTAGAGACTGAAGTCCAAGCAGCCGAAGGTGGCCGTGCTTTTGGGTTGTTTCAAAAACAGCTGTCGGATTTAGATGCTTCGTTGATCGTTGAAGTACTTCCCAACTTTCATAATATAGAGTTTAGACTTGAAAATCTTCGAAAAGCAATCGCTAAAGATGTGTGCCAACGTGTAGCGTCGGTAAAGGACAAATTGGATTTTATCTTTAGTCGTGAAGATCGAATGAAAACCATTCTTGAACTTGGTAACAAGGGGGAGCTTCCACTGCGCATTACACATAATGATACCAAGTTTAATAATGTGCTCTTAGATCGCCACGATAAGATGCAATGTGTGATCGATTTGGATACAGTTATGCCAGGCTATGTGGCATACGATTTTGGAGATGCGATTCGGACGATTATTAACCCTGTTGCTGAAGATGAGATGGATGTTTCGAAAATTCTGCTAAATCTTGCCTTATATAAGGCCTATGCCGAAGGTTATTTGGAGGAAGCTAATGACTTCTTGACAACTTTAGAGAAAGAAACATTAGTCGATGGGGCCTTCTTATTGCCCTATATGCAAGGAGTACGTTTCTTAACGGACTATTTGGAAGGAGATCATTACTACAAGACTAAATATGATGACCATAATCTGGTGCGTACAAATACGCAATTGAAATTGGTTGAAGAGATGGAAAAGAATGAAGCATTTATGCGGAAGGTAGTTTTTGATTGCATTTAACAATTTTATACCTTTAATCCTATTGAGAAGCTTCCATCGCGTAGATGAAGCTTCTTTTTTCTGTAAAAAAATATTCGAATGAAAAAACTAACCATTTTGCCTATCGCAGCGGAGCTGGCCAATACACTTGATTATCATACTTTGTCGAAGCTCTTGAGCAATTTTGAATCACATTCGCTGGAGTTTAATAACTGGAGCGAATCTTTCCCGTATAAACCTGAGGTACAATTTAAGATTGGCTATACCCAGGAGTATCTTGTGTTGCAATATGATGTCGTCGAAGAACAACTTCGGGGTAATTATTCCGAAACAAATCAAAATGTATGGGAAGATAGCTGTGTGGAGTTCTTTATTTCTTTTGATGGACGCGAACATTATTATAACCTGGAATTTAATCTAATTGGAACAGGCTTGATCGGTTATGGTCCGGCCGAAAAGGCAAATAGAAATCGATTGGATAGTACAACAATAGAACAGGTGCGTACTTACTCTTTAATTGAGCGTAATGGTTCCGATAAGCGATGGAGTATGATTGAGGTCATTCCACTTGCTGTATTTCAGTTTGACGATGTTGTAGACCTGAAAGGTAAACGGATACATGGGAATTTTTACAAATGTGGTGATCATCTCAAACAACCACATTTTATATCTTGGAATAAAATAGAAAACCCAACTCCTAATTTCCATCTCCCTGAGTTTTTTGGAGAAATGGTCTTTGGTTAGGAGTTGAGTGAAAAAAGGTGATGCTTATTGGTAAACAAATTCTTTTTTGAATTTCTTTGCCAATAAAGCATATACTAATACACGGTATTTATTTTTATTGGATTTGCCAATAGCGGTAATCACTTCCTCTAGTGCCTTGTCTAAATCAGGGCCATCTTTTAGGCCTAATTTTTTGATCAAAAAGTTTTGTTTGACACGGTTAAGTTCTTCGGGATCTGATGCAGCAATGGTTTCCGAGTCTGCATTGTAAATGGAAGGTCCTATTCCTTTTGTTACTTTTGCAATAAATGCTTCATCTAATGATAAGCCTAGCTTTTTTGATTCTGCAACATATGCAGCAATTTTTTCATCTAATTTGCTCATAATTATGTAAGTGATTTAATTGTAGTAAGTTAAGTTAGGTAAAAAAGTCGATAAACAAAATTATTCTTTGGTTAGGATAAAGATTGTTACATTTGTGCCCTTGATAAGTGTTGTTAACTAAAATGTGGAAAATTTCAACTAATTATTCTTCGTAATTGTTGTAAGTTACATTTTTATAAGTTATCTTTGCACCTCAATAATTGAATATACGTAATCATAATAATAATGAAAAAAGATTTGCATCCTTCAAATTACAGATTAGTTGTATTTAAAGATATGTCAAATGACTATGCTTTTATTACAAAATCTTGTGTTGATACAAAAGAGACTATTACATGGGAAGACGGAAATGAGTATCCAGTTGTAAAATTAGAGATTTCTCATACATCACACCCTTTCTATACAGGTAAAATGAAATTGGTTGATACTGCTGGTCGTATCGACAAATTCCGTAACCGTTACAACAAAAAATAATTGTAGCAGATCTGTATATTACAATATTAAGAACTCGATAAATATAATTTGTCGGGTTTTTTTTGTTATTTTTAATTTGTGAAAATCTTCTTTACAGATTGCTTTGATTCGATCCAATTGTTGGATAAGCTTAGCTCCCCATTAACTACTTTTGATAGAAAGAGTCTTTATCCATTTACTTTCGTGAAATCTTGTTTGGACCTTAGGGTTGGTATACTGACTTTACGGGAGAAATGGCGAAAATTAGCTTTAAAATTTGATGTACACTATGTTGCCAACGATGCGGATAAGGAGGGGCTTATATGGGTGTCTGAGAACGTTATTCCGTCAGTAGCCTTATTACAGCTTCTACAGCGCTTGCGTGTAGGAGAGGTCCTTGTACAGGACGGATACGTTTTAGCTTGTTGTTATACACATATAGACTCTTATCGTGTGCAAGAGGTTGATATATCCGTTGATCTATTAAAAGGGATAGAAGATCTGTTTTTGCTCACAGGAACTGAAATAACACATGATTTCAATCATCTGGTACAAAGTGTTCAGTCGTCCAGTATATCTGGAACAAATCAATTGTTGGGTAATGATCTTTATGTAGCTGATCGCGTTAGCATGGAATGTGCTACGCTCAATACCCTACAAGGTCCCATATATATCGATGAAGATGTTACAATTATGGAGGGCGCGCATTTGCGTGGTCCATTATATCTTGGTAAAGGAGCCGTTGTAAAAATGGGCGCTACGATTTATGGGAATGTTTCGGTAGGGAAGCAGAGTGTTATTGGGGGAGAGATCGGGAATTCGGTCATTGGTGATTTTTCGGCCAAGGGGCATCATGGTTATCTAGGGTGCTCGGTAATAGGAGATTGGTGTAATTTAGGAGCTGGTACCTCTAATTCCAATTTGAAGAATAACTTAAAGACTGTTTCAATTTACGATTATGCATTAGATAGTGTTCGGGATACAGGTCTTTTAAAATGCGGTGCCTTTATTGGAGACTATACTCGCCTTGGCATCAATTCGGCTTTAAATACAGGAACAGTAATTGGAATTGCAAGCATGCTAGCAGATACAAGTTTTTATGCTAAATTTGTACCGTCATTTGCTTGGGTGTTTGACGGAGGTGCTCAGACTTATGAATTTGATAAGTTTATGGCATATCTGGAGACGCTGTATGCATCAAAAGGGGAAGAGCTCACGGAGCAGATTAAAGATAAATTGAATCAACTTAACAAAAAATATAATTAAATCGTAAAATCATGCGTAAAAAAATCGTAGCTGGTAATTGGAAAATGAATTTAGACTATCAATCAGGATTGAGCTTGTTTTCTGAAATTATCAATATGGCCAAAGATGAAGTGATTGGAAACCAGGAATTGGTTGTTTGTAGTCCATTTATTCATTTGTCAAGTCTTGGGCAACTGTCTAAAAATGTCGCGAATGTAAATATTGGTGCTCAGAATATTCACCAAGCGGAGTCGGGTGCTTATACAGGTGAGATTTCGGCTTCACAAGTAAAATCAGTAGGTGCTTCACATGTTATTTTAGGTCACTCTGAAAGACGTGCTTATTTTGGTGAAACTGATGCATTGTTGGCATCTAAAGTGGATATTGCATTAAAGCATGATTTAACCCCAATATTCTGTATTGGAGAAACAAGAGAGGAACGCGAATCTGGAGCTTTCTTTGATGTGATCAAAACACAATTGACAGATGGATTGTTCCACTTGTCTAAAGAAGCTTTTGCAGCTGTGGTGTTGGCATATGAACCAGTTTGGGCAATTGGTACTGGCTTGACAGCTAGCCCTGAGCAAGCACAGGAGGTTCATAAATTTATTCGTGAGGTGTTAGCTGATCAATATGGTCAGGAGATTGCTGATAATACAAGTATTCTATATGGAGGGTCTTGTAATCCAGGTAATGCAAAAGATTTGTTTGCTCAAGCCGACATCGATGGTGGTTTGATTGGAGGTGCTTCTTTAAAATCGAGAGATTTTATTGATATCGCTAAAGTATTTAACGGCTAATTTTTAGAAATGAAATACGTAGAGGTTATCTTTCAAATGCGATCAGGTGAAGAATGGCAGAAGGATTTGTTGATATCTGATTTGGCTGATATTGGCTTTGATACTTTTGAGGATACCGAATCTGGATTTGCAGCTTATATTTCAGCTGCAAATCTTGACTTGCAAGCATTAGAAACGCTGATGCTTCAACCTTATGAAGGCCTGGAGGTCGATTATAAGATACAGGAAATAGAAAATCAGAATTGGAATAAATTGTGGGAAAGCAATTTCAACCCAATAGAGGTAGGAGGGCAATGCTATGTGCGTGCAACTTTTCATGAGGCCAAACCTGAGTTTCCCTATGAAATCATTATAGATCCGAAGATGTCTTTTGGCACCGGCCATCATCAAACAACTTCGATGATGCTTCAGTATATTTTGGAGAATGATTTTATGGGCAAGCAGGTTTTGGACATGGGCTGCGGTACAGGGATACTGGCCATTTTAGCATCAAAAAAAGGCGCGAAAGCTGTATTGGCTGTGGATTATGATGAGATATGTGTTGAAAGTGTAATCGAAAATAGGGCACTCAATCATGTTGAGCATATCGAAGCGCTCTGTGGATCTTACGAAGTTTTGGCCGGTCGGGTCTTTGATGTGATTTTGGCAAATATTAACCGTAACATTCTTTTAGAACAATTACCTCAGTATGCCTTGAGCATTCGTACAGGGGGTGAGCTGTACCTAAGTGGTTTCTATGAGCAGGAAGATTTAGCAATCTTAAGCGATGCGGCGACCGCATTGGGTTTTGAGTTTATCTCCAATAAAGTTTTAAATAATTGGTGTGCAGCCAAGTTTGTGAAGCGATAATTTAGCTATGCGGATTCATTTTATAGCAATAGGTGGTAGTGTGATGCATAACCTTGCTATTTCATTGGCAAAACAAGGGCATCAAGTGACCGGTTCTGACGATCAGATCGTAGAGCCCTCCCGTTCTCATTTGATTGAAGCAGGATTGCTTCCTAATCAATTGGGGTGGTTTGAAGAAAAAGTAACGGAGGATATTGATGCTGTGATCTTGGGCGCTCATGCCCAGGCAGATAATCCTGAATTAAAGCGGGCCCAGGAATTAGGTCTTAAAATTTATTCTTTTCCAGAATTTATACAAGAGCTTTCGCAGGATAAAATCCGGGTGGTTATCGCTGGAAGTTACGGTAAGACAACCATAACGAGCATGGTGATGCATGTTATGCGATTTCTAGGAAAAGAATTTGACTATTTGGTAGGAGCTCAATTAAGAGGCTTTGATAAGTTGGTCGATATTACTAAGCATAATAAGATTATTATTATCGAAGGAGATGAATATGTTTCATCTAAGATTGATCCGAAGTCCAAATTTTTGTATTATAAACCGAATATAGCGTTAATTTCGGGTATTGTATGGAATGAGTTTAACTCAAAAATATCTCAAGAGGAATATATTAAACAATTTGAAGATTTTATTGACTCAATTCCGCCTAAAGGTACCTTAATTTATAATAAGGAAGATGTTGTGTTACAGAAGGTTCTTCAAGATACAAAAGATTGTAAGATCAATAGACATGGCTATAAGATTCCTGATTATACAATTAATAAAGGGGTGACTTACATCAATACACCGGATGGCGACGTTCCATTGCAAGTGTTTGGTAAGCACAACCTATCTAATATTGCTGGGGCGTATACGATCTGCGAATGGTTGGGGATCAAAAAGAAAGAGTTCTTTGAGGCCATAAAAAGTTTTAATACTTCGATTCGTTATTTGGAGTTTGTTGCAAGCTCGGAAGGATCTGTGGTTTATCAGGATTATGCCTGTAATGCGGATAAAGTGAAGTCAAGTATTCACGCCGTGAAAGAGCAATTTCCTAATCAGAAATTGGTTACAATTATCGAATTAAACTCGTATGATAGTTTAGATTCATCGTTTTTGTTACAATATGCAAACTCAATGAAAGAGTCGGATGTCTCTGTGGTCTACGTGAATATAAATTCCTGTAAAGAACTTAATAAAGATATCGAAAGTGTCCCCAATAATATTAAGAATAATTTTAATAACCCTGATTTAGAGGTTGTTGTGAGTTTGGATGGGCTCTATTCATTTTTAGATGGTGTCAAATCAAAAGGTTACAATTTACTTCTTATGAGTTTAAATAATTATAATGGGGTTAATTTGTCTGTGCTGGCTGATCGGTTTTTTAGAGATTTTTAGAGAAAAAATTATAATTTAATGTAAATTAAATTGTAATTTATTATTTTTGTTTAAAATATCTACCAGATGAATGCATTAGGAAAAAAAATCAGATTACTTAGACACCAAAAGGGGTGGAGTCAAGAGGATGTTGCAAAACGATTGGATATCTCAATCCCAGCATTTTCTAAAATTGAAACAGGGATTACAGATGTGAATTTGTCTCGCCTGAATCAAATCTCAAAATTATTCAATTTGACAGTTGTTCAACTTTTATCTACTTCAGATTCTGAAGAAGATAAAGAGTATGTAAACGAGGTGAATGCTTTGACGCAAAAATTACAACAACGCGATGGCGAAGTAATTGAATTGCAGAAAAAGGTTATTGATCTTTATGAGCAATTGCACAAAAGATAAGGCATATTAAAAATGTTACCGAAAAGGCAATCCAAATGGGTTGCCTTTTTTTGTTTATGCAACTTTATTTTGGTCAAAAGTGATTTTGTTTTTGTTTCTTTGTAAGTATTTTATCAAAAAATAAAGGTTGATTATTTATGGGGAGATTAAACGGGGATATAACGAATAGCCCGTCGACTGATTTTTTTAAGTCAAATGTATTGGGACAGCGTTCAGGACTCTTTGTCCTTTTCTTTACTGAAATGTGGGAACGTTTTTCGTTCTACGGGATGCGTGTACTCTTAATGCAGTTTTTAACTGCTGCAGTTATTCAAGGTAGTCCTTTCTCGGGATGGTCCTGGACTGCACAACAAGCGGGAGCACTTTATGGAACCTATGCCATGATGCTCTATTTAACTCCTATTCTAGGAGGGATTATAGCGGATAAATATATTGGATCACGGAAAGCTGTGATCATCGGTTCGGCGATTATGACGCTTGGACATGCTGCCATGGCCTTTGATACTTCCATTATGTTTTTTCTGGGTTTGATCTGTTTAGTTATTGGAACAGGTTTTTTCAAACCCAATATGCCTTCTATCTTAGGTGAAATGTATAAAGATCTACCAGAGAAAAAAGATGGAGCTTATACCATATTCTACATGGGGGTCAATGCTGGTGCTTTCTTTGGCATGATGCTATGTGGATATATAGCCGAAACGTATGGTTGGCATTGGGGATTCGGCTTGGCTGGTATCTTTATGCTTTTGGGAACACTGCAGTTTGTTTTCGCAAAACCGCTCATGGGAAATCTGGGTGTTTTAACTAAGTCGACCTCAGGGGAACACCAAGTTATCGCTGAGGATACCGATACCAGAAATCCATTTACCATACGGGATTATGTATTGATCGCGATAGTTTCTATTATCGGTTTCGTATATGCTTTCAATGACCCTTTGTCTAAGAATGGTATTGTTGATGTGTTTTCTGGTTTGGATACACCGTTTCTTAGAGGTCAATATATTATGGTCATTGTGGCGTTAATTCTCTTCATATATCTTATTGTGACACGGATTTTGCGTTATGATAAGGTTGTAAGGGATCGGATGTTTGCGGTCGTGTTGCTAGCGTTTTTCTTGGTCTTCTTTTTTATGAGCTTTGAGCAGGGGGCAACTTCGTTGGTTCTTGTGGCGAGAGATAATATTGATAGATCACTTACTGGTGCTGCATTGACGACCTTTAATGTGGTAAATGGTTTATTGACGATTGTACCGCTTTCGATTATCTCTTGGGTTCTGATTAAATTGGCAAAAGTAACCTGGAACAAAATTGCCATTTCAAATATCGTATTGTTTATCTGTTTTGGGTTGATCTGGGGAGCAGTAATCTGGATGTTGTACAATGAATTCAATAAAGAAGCATCAGAAATTAAAGTCTCCTGGTTTTCGATCCTAAACTCATTTTTTATCATTGCACTTGCCTCCTCGGTATCCAAAATTTGGGAGTCCAAATATAACCCATCGGCAGCCTTTAAATATGGCTTTGGTTTGATTTTGGTTGCGATAGGATTTTTTATTATCGGGTTGGGATCTATGGGGATAAGCCAAGGGGCTAAAATCTCGATGGTATTTTTGGTGCTGACCTATTTGTTCCATACATTGGGCGAATTATTTATTTCACCGGTAGGTCTTTCTTACGTATCCAAATTGGTGCCGGCTCGCATGCTCGCATTTATGTTTGGAATATGGTATTTGGCGATTGCTATTGCACAGAAGGTTGCAGCGGTATTGGGCGGACAAGTGGAAACAATTCAAGAGGAGCACTCCTTGAGTTATTTCTTCTTCTTATTTACAGCAATTCCTGCCTTAGCAGGCCTGTTAGTAATGCTGTTTAATCCATTGATTAAACGATTGATGCACGGAATTAAATAACAAATATATAAGCTTCTTTTGCGAAAGAAGCTTTTTTGATTAATATAAATTAGTATGGAGGTTAGTACAAGGGAATCGCTAGAAGAGATTCAAAATTTTGACGGGAAGTACCCAAAGCAAATCTGGAGTTTGTTTTTTTCCGAGATGTGGGAAAGATTCTGTTTCTATGGTATGCGCGGGATGTTGGTGTTCTTTATGATCACACAGCTAAACTTTGCTGAAAAGGATGCCAATTTACAGTATGGAGCGACACAAGCATTTGTATATGCGTTTACATTCATAGGAGGGCTGTTTGCAGACAAAATTCTTGGTTTCAGAAAGTCTTTATTCTGGGGTGGCTTATTGATGATCGTAGGAAGCTTATTTCTTGCAGCAGATCCGCATAAATATTTCTTTTTTGGTTTATCATTTATCATTATAGGTACGGGTTTCTTTAAACCCAACATATCGACGATGGTAGGCGAGCTGTATAAAAAAGGTGATGTTCGTCGTGATGGCGGCTTTTCCTTGTTTTATGCGGGAATAAATTTAGGCGCATTCTTAGGCGGATATATCTGTGTTGCGATCGGTAAAGGATATATGCTGACGTCAATTATTTCTGAGGGACATCGCTGGAATGTTGCTTTTGGTTTGGCGGCGGTAGGCATGTTGGTTAGTTTAGTGAATTTTCACTTTACCAAAAGGCATTTAGGACCAATTGGACTTCAACCTGGGGATCCTGAGGCCATAGTAAAGACGAAAGCATTACCGAAATGGGTAGAATATGCCGTATATATTGCCACGTTGATTTTTATCCCTATTATTCAGATCATGGTGTCAAAAACGCAGTATACAGACTATTTTATGTACACGATCGGCCCATTGACGCTGTTATATCTTTTTTATGAAATGTCTAAAGTGACTGCTGAAGAGCGGAATAAATTAATTGCCGCGCTGGTGTTTATCCTTTTCTCGATTATTTTTTGGGGTATATATGAGCAAAGTGGCGGTTCCTTAAGCATCTTTGCTGCTAAGCATTTGAATGATTCCTTATTGGGCGTTATGACGCTCGATCCAAATGGCGTTAACAATTCAGGTGGAGCATTATTTATTATTGCATTAGCACCTCTTTTTGGTCTTTTTTGGATTTGGCTGGGCAAACGTAAACTTGAACCAAATACCATTATTAAGTTTGGTCTTGGCTTTGTTTTCTTGGGATTAGGTTATTATGTCCTATTTGCTACGCGTTTATTTGCTCACGATGGTATGACCTCATTGGATGTCTTTACTCTGGCACTGCTTGTGATTACCGTTGGGGAGCTTTGTCTATCACCAATTGGTCTTTCCATTATGACGAAATTGTCTCCAGCAAGATTACAAGGTATCATGATGGGCATGTGGTTCTTGGCAAGTGCTTACGGTCAATACGTAGCAGGCTTGATTGGTGCTAGTATGGCTGAAGCTAAGGAAGGAAGTTCATTGGCGGATAAACTGGTGACTTATACGGAGAGTTATAAACAATTGGGCTTATATTCTTTGATTGCTGGTGTGGTGCTTATAGCCTTATCTCCTGTTGTACGTAAATTGATGGGGAATGTAAAGTAAAGTGCGCAACTTTGAAACATTAAAGTTATTGATATAAAAAAAAGCTTGATTATTAAATCAAGCTTTTTTTATATTAATAAATCCATTTGAATTTATAATCTTTTTCTGGAACCTTCATCCGATCAGCCAGTCTAGCCAAACGATCTGGTAGTTTTAGTAGATAATCTCTCGCTTTCTCACCTTTATCATTCAGGCCATTAACTTGATCTATTTTCCATTCACTGTTCAGCTCTTTCAAGATATCCACGTAGTCCAAAGCAGTATATACTCCCAATCGTTGGGCTGCGTCCGAGAAATGTGCAAATGCCTCTCCTTGGGGCTCACCGGCTTCTCTTAAGAACTGGGCCGGCATAACGATTTTTTTACGCATCATATCCTCAAATGCAATCATGACTTCACTCGGGTCTACGGTGATTGCTTTTGAAATAAAAGACATATAAGCTTTAGCATGACGTGCCTCATCAGATGCGATGACCCCACACATTTTTGCCAAAAGTTTATCGCCGCTTTTTTTGGAAAGCCCAGATACACGACGATGGGAAACGTTGGTCGCTAATTCCTGAAATGAAGTATAAATAAAATTCCGGTATGGGTCTGCACCAGTACCAATATCAAAACCGTCTTGAATAAGATATTGTGTAGACATTTCAAATTGGCGCATGTCTATTCTACCCGACAAATAAAGGTATTTGTTCAATAGGTCACCGTGACGGTTTTCTTCAGCCGTCCAAGCGCGTACCCATTTCATCCATCCACCTTGCTCGTTTTTGTCAACGTCTTCTACCATGGTCAACCACGATTCGTACGTTGGAAGGGCCTCTTCGGTGATGGTGTCTCCAACCAATACTGCGACCAAATCATAAGAGAGCTCTTTTGCACTTTCCTGCAACTCTTTTACTTCCTCAAAAAAAGTGTCCCTAGAAGAATCTGGAAGAAAATCGGCAGGTTGCCACATCTCTTCAACAGGCTTCAGGTATTCGCTCATCTCATTGAGCATGAACGGTTCCAAATAGGTCATCACTTCTTTACGTGAGCCTTCCGGTAAATTTAGAGGTAATTCTTGCATATGATTACAAAGGTACTAAATAGCATCAATAAATTATAAAAGCTAATTATAATTGTTTAAAATGCCAAAAATTACTTTTTTGGCTGAGGATACCTTGGAAAACCGACATTGATAATGACATAAAAAACAGATTGACCGTCCTGTATTCGATAAAATACTATTAACTTTGTATAAATTATTTAGACGACGTTGGAAAAATTTAATATAGATAAAATACGAGCCGATTTTCCGATTCTTAAGAGAGAAGTAAATGGTAAACCATTGGTTTATTTGGATAATGGCGCGACAACACAGAAGCCGAGTTCTGTTATCAATTCGATTGTACATTATTATACAGATATGAATAGTAATGTGCATCGGGGCGTACATTATCTTAGTCAGATATCGACGGACGCTTTTGAGGTGACTCGAAAAAAAGTTCAGGCTTTCATCCATGCTGCTGAAGATAAGGAAATCATTATCACCAAAGGAACAACAGATGGAATTAATCTGATTGCCACTTGTTATGGCAGAGCTTTTATTCACGAAGGTGATGAGATTATTATTTCAGCGATGGAACACCATTCCAATATTG
This sequence comes from Sphingobacterium sp. UBA865, assembly GCF_002295765.1. Lineage (NCBI taxonomy): Bacteria > Pseudomonadati > Bacteroidota > Sphingobacteriia > Sphingobacteriales > Sphingobacteriaceae > Sphingobacterium > Sphingobacterium sp. UBA865. Next base: position 34,077 of record NZ_DBGB01000026.1, read on the forward strand.
TGCCTTGGCAGATGCTCTGTGATGAAAAGGGCTGTAAAATTCGGGTCATTCCGATGAATGATAAAGGTGAGCTTGATATGGATGCCTACAGCAATTTGTTTAATGAGAAAACCAAATTAGTTGCTGTAACCTATGTTTCAAACTCCCTTGGGACAATCAATCCTGTGCGTAAGATGATTTCAATTGCTCATGGACATGGTGCTGTTGTTTTAGTCGATGCTGCGCAGGCTGTTCAACATATACAGATTGATGTTCAAAAGCTGGATGTAGATTTTCTGGTATTTTCCGGACATAAAATGTACGGTCCTACAGGTGTAGGAGTGTTATATGGCAAAGAGGAGCTATTGAACGCGATGCCACCTTATCAAGGTGGTGGAGATATGATTAAAGAGGTTACTTTTGAAAAAACGACCTATAATGAATTGCCTTTTAAATTTGAGGCGGGTACGCCTAATATTGAAGCCGGTATCTGTTTGAACGAGGCCATCGATTATATCAATTCAATAGGTCTGGAAAATATCGAGGCCTACGAACATGATTTGTTGCAATACGCTACGGAGAAGTTGGCTGAAATTCCGGGCATGCGGTTTATTGGAACGGCCGAGCAGAAATGTTCCGTTATTTCATTTGTAATTGATGGCACGCATCCTTACGACGTTGGTGTGATCTTGGATAAATTGGGGATCGCTGTACGTACAGGCCATCATTGTGCCCAACCTGTCATGGATAGGTTCGGTATTCCGGGAACTATTCGTGCTTCTTTAGCCGTATATAATACAAAAGAGGAAATAGATATTTTGGTCGCCGGTATCCAACGCGCGGTCAATATGTTGGTTTAATAAAAAATAGGTATGACCATTAATGAAATACAGGATGAATTAATTGAGGATTTTGCTTTCTTTACGGATTGGATGGAAAAATATGAGTACATCATCCAGCTGGGAAAAGAAGTGCCTCTAATTGATGAACAATACAAAACAGATGAATATATCATCAAAGGATGTCAGTCCAAAGTATGGCTTTTTCCGGAAATAAAGGATGGAAAAGTGTATTTTACGGCAGATAGCGATGCAATTATCACAAAAGGCTTGGTGAGTTTAATGGTCAAAGTACTATCTGGACATACCGCCAAGGAGATTGTTGATGCCGATTTATATTTTGTGGATAAAATAGGGCTGAAAGAACATTTGTCACCAACTCGGGCAAATGGCTTGCTATCCATGATTAAGCAAATGAAATTATACGCTCTGGCGTTGCAAGTGAAAGCATAAAAAGGGGATTATTCATCCCCTTTTTTCTTAATACTATTTTAAAAGCTGTTCCCCTCAGCTTGAGATTTATTTTGAAATTATCCAATGAGTTCCTGAATAATGATCTTTTTCATTCTTATGAGCGCTTCATTTGCCCCTGGTCGCTTTAGTAATGTTGCAATTTGTTCGGGTACGATCTGCCAGCTTACACCGAATTCGTCTTTGCACCAGCCACACATGCTCTCTTTGCCTTTCTTCGTGATCGTATTCCAGAAATAATCAATTTCCTGCTGATCTTTACATAGAATAGTGAGTGAAATGCCTTCGTTAAAAGTGAAATTTTGTGGAACTCCGCTATCCATTGCCATGAGTGTAAAATCCCGGACTAAAAATTGGGTATGTTGGATTGATCCGGTATATTCACCTTCTGTGTATTTCATGATCCCATTGCTTCGAAAATCATGAAATAATTCTGCATAAAATGCTAGTGCTTGTTCGCAATTTCCTTGTTGCTCTCCGCAATACATTAGCGTAGGTACAATTGCCTGTTGGTTGGTATCGCTCAGTTTACCGAGGTATAATTGCCAATTTACGCTAAACTTGTCGGCCAACCAGCCGTAGTAAGGGCTCAAAGGGTAGGAGTTTAAAGGCATTAAGGTGTTACCTTCCACAGCAAGTGAATTCCAGATACGATCAATTTCCTCTTTGCTTTCGCAAATGACCATAAATGATATGGATGGGTTGGGTTTGAATGTAGGACCTCCATTTATTCCAATAAATTTCACACCGCTTAGGACAGCTTCAACAACGATGGGAGAGCTGTTGCTAATATGGCTTCCAGGGAAGGTACCAGCGTAAAGATCAAAGGCTTCCTTCGCGTTTTGATCGAACCAAATGGATGGGATAATTGAATTATTCATCTTTTTTTGTTTTAGCGTTCACCTATTTGTATTTGTCGTTCAGGCCTTTTTTAGCGAGGACCAACGGTTTAATTTTTTCAATACGGGATTGTTTCGTTTTTTCTTGCTTGGCCTCATCGATGTACTCGATGTATTCTTTCTGTTTTCCTGGTGTTAAAGCCTGGAAACTTTCTGCGAAGGTCGGATCCGTCTGCAGTGCTTCCAATAATAGACCAGCAGGGGCCTTCATTGGAGATTTAGTTGGCTTGAGCTCTTTTCCCTCGTCAATGGTTTGGATGGATTCTTGGATATATGCGGCTATTTTTTCGGCACTCATATCCTTAACGTCTTCAAAGCGCCATTGTCGTAATGCTTTCGTTTTTCCTTCGGAGGCACTAATGAGATGTTTATCCCGATCGGTTAAGAATACACCATTATAAAACCAGAGGGAGAAGAAATTTTTAAAGCCGCCCCAACCAATAACATTTTTCCCTTTATGCGTATAGATATAGCTCCCCCATTTGAATTCCTTTTTTAAGGAAGTTTGCTGGATGATCTCTTGCATGAGTTCTTCAGCCTCCTGCCAGTTCCCTCGGCTTTGGTACCAATTGGGGCCTTGTTTGTCTTTAAGTGTATCAATATTAAAATTGACAATATCGGTAATTATTTGTGTTGGAATCCGTTGATCCAAAGGGATTTGTATTGCCCCTTTTGTGGTTTTAAAATTTTTGAGTTCTGTAATGAAGTGCTCGATAGCAGCAGGTCCTGGATATAGGCCCAAATGGTTTTTGTTCATCGCAAAATGGATGATATTACCCTTGTATCTGAAAGTAGGCATTTGATAGGAGATCGTTTCATCTGCATCGGGAGGGACTAGGCCAGCGATAAGCTGTCTCACCTTGATCAGATATTCTTTTTTCTCCCCGTCAAATTGATTGATATATTCGTCTATTGTTGCGATGCTCGTTGTCATAATTTGTGCTATTCTTTGATTCTCGTATACTTATTTTCAATAAACTGTATCGTTTCGGACATAAGCTGATGGAGTATTTCTATGTTGATGTCGCTTAATTTCTTGATGTATATGCAGGCTTTGCCTATTTTAAATTTCCCGAGCTGATCGACTAAATGTCGATGCTCATCGGCACCGGTAAATACATAAAGGGAGATTGCTGATTTTCGGGGGCTAAATGCGATCAAAGGAGCATAGCCTTCGTGCCCACTTATATAGGTATAATGATAGTTTCCAAATCCGATGATCGTTGGTCCGTACATTTTAGCCGGCTCACCCGTTGTGGTTTCCATTAATTGTATCAGTGTTGCACTATCGATTTGTTTTTGTGGGTCGTCAACTGTTTTTATAAAGTCTTGGACAGGTGCTTCGGTATATGCCGTTTTATTTTTTGCCATGTATAGTTTATGTATTTGACGGATATTCGGATAATCTCAATTGAATATATTATATTTGAAGTAATTCGATGAGCAGCTATTTTTAGAGAGAACTATCTTTGGAACATAAAATCGAAAGCCCCAGTTCTCAGATTGATACCATATTCTAGATACGCTTTCATGCAAGCTAAAAAGTTGGCCCAACCCTCTGTTTGTCGCATCATCATTAAAATTCCATCTGCATCGTTGTTCATCTCGTGTTCTGTAATCTTTATGACGGTCGCGTTTTCTCCGAATGTGGATAGTGCGATTTCTACCAGTTGATTGGGAAGTCCCCCGCTCCAGTCGAAAGAGATATATGAATTGGGCCTGCGGGAAATTCTGGAAATGTCCATTCTACCGTTTTATCTGTCTCTAGACGTCCAGTCGAAGATTTTATAAAATAATGATTCATTTTATTGGGATCTACAATAGCCTCAAAAACTTCGTTGATCGGTTTCTGAATTTGGATACTGGCTTTGGCGGTTAGTTTTTCCATATTAATTTAAAGTTTTAGACAAATATTCAATAAATACAGATAGCTTGTATCTGATTACATTAAAAATATTGAAAAAGATCTTTTCGTGACCATGGACCAATCTATTGTCCAAATCACTGTTTATTATTTTAAGATGTATAGACTATATAAACACCTTATTGAAGAATAGGTTTTCATTTTGGGGACCTGGATCAATATTTCCCCTAAAAGGAACGAATTGTACACTTGTAAAATGTAGTTTTAGCGTATTTTTGACTATAGTTAAAATTGATCCTGCATTCCTTCCATTAGGTCGCAAGGAACGATAATCCAATAAATTTAGAAAAGGTATCCGTCTGAAATCTTTCAGGTGGTATTTGCTGTCTTCATAAAACCAACGTTATGTTTAAAATCAAGTGTTTTTTTCTTTTTATGGTTTCTTCGGGCGTTTTTTTTTCGAGCGCACAGACTAAAAATGTAAATGAAGGCAATGAGGCTCCAAATATGTTTAATGATGCGACAACACGTGATAAAAATGCGATTGTTGAAGCAGAAACCGGTTGGTGGAAACGTGCCGCATTAACTCGTGAACAACGCTTGGAGAAATGGAAGGCCGCCTCATTTGGTATGTTTGTTCATTGGGGCGTTTATTCCCAATATGGAAATATTTGGAAAGGGAAGGCGGGCGGGGGCTATGCGGAGCATCTGATGCGTGTGATGAAAATCCCACGTAGTGAGTATCTTGATTCAGCACGTCGATTTAATCCCCTAAAGTTTAATGCGGAGGAATGGGTATTGTTGGCAAAAAATGCAGGGATGAAATATTTTATTATTACGGCTAAGCACCATGATGGCTTTGCGATGTATCCTTCTGCATTTTCAAGTGACTACTCATTGTCAAGCACGGCATTCAAAAGGGACCCGTTGGCGGAATTAGCAGCTGCCTGCCATAGACATGGACTCTTGTTTGGCTTCTATTATTCGCATGCTTTTGACTGGGAGCATCCGGATGCTCCCGGTAATGACTGGGATTACCGTAATCCCGGCGGGGATAAATTGTTGGGTGGCACAAATTGGTTTGACAAACATCCTGAATGGTTGACAAAGGCTCGGCATTACGTAGATCAAAAGGCGATTCCTCAGATTGAGGAACTTATTCAGCGCTATCATCCGGATTTGTTATGGTTTGACACACCGCATAAGTTGCCGCTGTCTGAAAACCTGCGAATTTTAAAGGCTATTCGAACAGCTGATCCGAATATTATTGTCAATGGTCGATTGGCACGTACCGAGGAAAAGAATTACGGCGATTACCTGAATACGGCAGATCGACCTGAGGAATATTATCCAGTTGCTTCTGGCGCTTATTGGGAGGCCATACCAACTACCAATGAATCCTACGGTTATTCGTCGACTGACAAGAGCCATAAACCAGCAGCGCATTTTATCAAACTCTTAGCCAAGGCTAAAGCCATGGGTGGGAATATTCTAATGAATATTGGACCCAAGGGCGACGGAAGCATCGACAGCGCTGATGTCGCTATTTTAAAGGGATTAGGTCGGTGGATGCGGGGGAATAGTGAAAGTGTCATTGATGTTGCACCATCTCGCTTGTCTCGTCAGCCTTGGGGAGTCATTACTCAGCGTAAAAATACCCTGTATTTACACGTGTTTGAGCGCCCTCAACGGAATGATCTGATTGTCGGCGGATTGATTGCTCAGGTTAATTCGGTTTCGTTATTGTCGGGAGAAACTATCGGAAAATATAGGTCCGACAAAGATGGACTGCATATTCCTATAGATCAAATTGCTTCTGAGGATGATGACCTGGTCGTAGTGGTGCAATTGAAGGATAGCATAGCTAATCCAATAAATCCTACTTTAATGTATGTGGATCATCATGTCAATAAAAATCGGCTACTGACCTTTTATGCAAAACAGATCGGGAATCCGATGAAGTTTGGGGACGGTAAAAAGAATCGCTATTATGTGACGGGTTGGACTAGGTTAAGTCAAGGGTTAAGATGGGATACCCATGTGTTAAATGGCGGACGCTTTAAGGTGGCTATACGGTATGTGAAAGATGTTGTAGGTACAGGAGGGAACCTGGGCTTGAATTTAGGGGGGAAGAATATTGATTTTACAATAGATCCGTCTTCTTCCGTTGGTTTGCGTGAACATCAGCTTGAATTGGGTACGGTGACATTGCCAAAGGGTAAGCAAGTGATTGAATTACGTGCCCATACTATAGCGGGAGCAGAAATGGTGAAATTTTTGGAAGTCATATTGCTTCCGGAATAATATTTCACAGAACAAGCTTGTGTGTTATGACTGGTCCATCCTTGTGCCTCCTTGGATCAAACCCTACCGACACTTCCTTCAAATCCTGATATTCCTAAACAAAAAAAGCTAATCTTACGATTAGCTTTTCTTTCTGTGATCCCGCTGGGATTCGAACCCAGGACCCATACATTAAAAGTGTATTGCTCTACCAGCTGAGCTACGGAATCCTTTCTGTTTTTGAAAGTGATGCAAAGGTAGAAAAATAAGTTATTTGTGCAAAATGTTTTTATCTTTTTTGTTGATAAAAATTGTAACTATTTAAAAATTACTGAATTATTTTTTGTTTAAAAGGCCTTTTAAAACACTTGGGGATAGGAAGGATTAGTATAGCGGAGGTTTTTTGGAGCAAGGAAGCGTATTTTTAAGCTAGAATGGTCATAAAAAAAGTCAGCTAATTGCTGACTTTTTTTATGCTGTAGGGGTTGTATGGATAACATTATTCAGTTACCACACCCATTTTGCTAAACTTATCAATTCTTTCAGTAACTAATGTATCGCTATCTTTAGCCGTCAATTCGGCAAGATCTTTCAACAACTGGCTTTTTAGATTAGCCGCTGCTGCCGCAGGATCCTGGTGAGCACCACCTAGCGGTTCAGGGATAATACCATCAATCAATCCGTTGCCCAACATGTCTTCTGAAGTCAATTTTAATGCCTCAGCGGCTTTTTCTTTGTGATCCCAGCTTCTCCATAGGATGGAAGAACAAGATTCAGGTGATATGACCGAATACCAGGTATGTTCCATCATGTAAACTCTATTTCCAACACCAATACCCAAAGCTCCACCTGAAGCTCCTTCACCAATAACAACGCAGATGATCGGAACTTTCAAGACAGCCATTTCCATGAGGTTGCGCGCAATCGCTTCACCCTGTCCGCGTTCCTCAGCTTCAAGTCCTGGATAAGCACCCATCGTATCAATTAGAGTGATCACAGGTTTATTGAACTTTTCCGCCATTTTCATTAAACGTAATGCCTTTCGGTAGCCTTCAGGATTGGCCATTCCAAAATTGTGATATTGACGCTCTTTGGTGTTTTTACCTTTTTGATGACCGATGATCATAACGGCATTACCATCAATAGAAGCCATACCACCGACGATCGCTTTATCATCCTTAACGGTTCTATCACCATGCAACTCGATAAATTCGTCGCAGATAGCTTCTATATAATCATAAGTCTGAGGGCGATCCGGATGGCGCGACATTTGAACGTTCTGCCAGCCTGTTAAATTGCCGTATATTTCTTTTTCAGTAGAAGCAAGCTTTTCTTCAAGCTCACGAACGGTTGCGCTCATGTCAACTTGAGTTTTTTCGGCAACTTGAGTTACCTTTTCAATTTGCAATTGCAAGTCTGCAATTGGCTTTTCAAAATCAAACGTGGTTTTCATATATCTATTTTATGAAAATATTCAGAGGGCTAATTTAGCGCATTTTTTCTGAAATTAAAATTAGGGAGGATAATATCATTGGAATTCCTTTGTTACATTTGCGTTATAATCGTACTGGTGGCTTAGTTTTTGATTGTAGGCCTGTGAAAAATGTTGACTTATGCTGAAAAAATATTTTTACTTTCTTTTATTACTGATCTTACCTACACTTGTTCGGTCAGAAAGTTATCCTGAGGTTTTATTTGACAATAGTGTAATCAACGGGAGTTATGCGAAGAGTATCGCTCATTATACCGGTGAATCATGGATCCAAAATGTGAGCTATAGCCTTCCGGTTTCCGATAGTTTGTTTTTTACGCCAGGCAATTCGCTTTCTTTGCGGTACGTTTCTTCTCCTAATGGTAAGTGGGAGGCAAGTATTTTAAACGACAAACAGAAATTTCCCTATTTAATTGCCAAGGATGATCATCTAACTTTTAAGCTCTTTATTCAAAGCAATACTGAAAAGGGACAATTGCCAAAAGTTACCTTACAACAAAACGACACGAAGACAAATGCTGTGGATATCGCAAATTATATCGATGATTTTGCTTATGATACCTGGCTTAATGTGTCCATTCCAGTCAATAAATTTGGAGGAATTTCACTAGGGAAGTCTGTTTCGGCTTTAATTCTGGAACAAAACGGAACTGCCCTGCAGACAAATCAATTATTTATCGATCAAATTGAGTTTTTGCCCAAAAACTATCCAAAGGTAAGACTTTCATCAGCAGCTATCTTATCGAAGATCAGTTCCGTAGATAAACAAGTTGAGCTGGTTTGGCAATTGCCGCTGACACCAAGTATCCGCTATGTGAAAATCTACCGTTCGGAAGATAAACTCAATTTTCAGCCGATAGCAATTTTACCCATCTATGTACAGAAGTCGCTGGATAGGGTTAATGAATATAATAAATCTTATTATTACAAAATCGCTTGGGTAGATTATAATTATGTTGAATCTCCATTTTCTGAGGTTAGGGAGGTACAAACAAAAAAAGGGACGGATAAAGAGATGTTGAATTTTATCCGAAATGCTCATGTGAATTATTTTATAGACAACTATGATGTGAATAGTGGTATGTTTCTACCTGACCGAGGTAATAGACAAGCTATTGTATCAACAAATGAAACCGGCTATGCGATCTTGGGTTTGCTTGTGGCAGGAGAGAACAATTTGATCTCGCGACAAGCTCTTTTGGTCAGGTTAACACGGATTGTGAAATTTTTGAGCAGTGCACAACAACATCAAGGGGTCTTTACAGCGCTTTACGATGGCCGCTCAGGGGTACCTTATTATCGCGATTCAGTTCCAACGTACGATTTGCGCGGTACCTCCCATATTATGGAATCGCTTTTGATCGCCCGACAATATTTTTCTAAAGAGGATCCTGAGGAACAGGCCTTGAGGAATACTATTACGAAGCTCTGGGAGCGCATAAACTGGAACTATTTTACGGATGCACAGCATCCTGATGTACTTTGGAATAAGTGGTCTCCAGTAGACAGTACAGCTAGATCGAGGCCTTTGGGGGGATTTAACGAGAGTCTGGGGACCTACTTGCTGGCGATGTCTTCACCTACCCATCCTTTAGCGATTTCAGCTTATATCAATGGATTTGCAACCAAACATAAAGGTCACGAATTGTATTTTGGGGATGACACCAATGATTTGGCTCCTGAACTCAAAATGAAATTAGATGATTCTTTAGCGCGTTCAATAAGTGCAAACCCTTTAATTGGCGATGCTGGAAATGCTGGTGTTTCGATCTACTCCGACGATAAAGTTATTTTCGCCAAGAATATTGCCGGCGGTAGTTTAAATGAATCGTTGATGTCCGTTTATCGTCCCTTTTTGATTATGGATCCGAAAGGAAAAGTGGATGACTTTGTCGATTACAAGAAATATTTGTCGAATTATATTTTGGCCTATAAACGTAGAGATAATGAAATGAGCATAGGGACACGATTTACAGATATTTGGGGCGTGGAAAATGTGGAAGACACGTATCAGGGATATTTGGTGAATCCTGCGGTAGCTATTGCAGCGTACCCATTTGAAAAGGAGATCGGTCTAAAAGCATTACGTAAGTTTTACGAAGAATACGCCGATGTGTTATTTACGCAATATGGTTTCAGAAGCTGGATTGATATTAAAAACAACGATGTTTCTGAAAGCTATCGTGCGAGGAATCAGGCAACGATTGCCGTAATGATCGAGAATGCAAATTCAGGCATGATCTGGAAATTGTATGAGAATATTCCTGAGGTAAAAAAGACTTTAGAAAAAGTATATACCAAGAAATAGATTTGTTACGTTAGTTATGGCGTAGAAGGGATGTCATATTGGACTTTTTTCGCTATATTTACTTGCTTAAATCGATATTAAATACGTTAGAAACGACATGCTTAGAAAAATTAATTTGGGGATTTTAACCTTATGTGCAAGTTTATCGTTATTTTCCTGTAAACAACAAGCTATTGTAGTCAATCCGGGTGCTGTTGTAACAAAAGATGGAACTGATGATGGTTTGAAAAATGTGAAGAAGGATTTTAATGATGCGAAAAGAACTGATGAAGGGATTAAGTTTAGTATATCGTCTGATTTATTGTTTCCAACAAACTCTTCTTATCTATCTGAGAAGGCAAAAACTGAAGTTAGTAAATTGGCGTTGATCTTGAAAGAAAGTAATAATAAGATCAAAGTTGATGGGTATACTGATGCTACGGGTACTGTTGAGTATAATCAGTGGCTTTCCGATAAAAGAGCAGCGTCTGTTAAGAAGTTCTTAGTAGATTCAGGTGTTGCTGAATCACGCATCACGGCAAAAGGTTTCGGTCAGTCAAATCCAGTTGGCGATAATAAAACTCCGGAAGGACGCCAAAAAAATAGAAGAGTGGAAGTTACTATTTTAGATAAAAAATAGTTTATCAGACCAATTCTTAATATAAAAAAGCGTGGTATTTAAGATATCCCGCTTTTTTTATGCAGTTATATCGCGGTTTTAAATCGTTGTATACCGTCTCCCCAAACGAGATATTTTAAATAGGAGATATCGGTAGGAGGCTCGCGCTGTGGAGATTGTTTTCGATAAGGTACGAGTCTAGGGGAAATAGCGTTGAAAAAGATGAATTTAGAAGAAGAAGATCATAGACAAAAGCCAATTTTTCGGGAAGCCATGTGGTTTTGGTTTGTGTTAGGTTGGATAAGTTTTGGTGGAACAACTGGTCATGTGACCATTATGCACGATTTTTTGGTCGAAAAGAAAAGATGGGTAAGCAACAGGAAGTTTTTTCAGGCACTCAATGCCTGTATGTTATTGCCAGGACCTGAGGCGCACCAATTGACGATGGATGGAAGTTGTACGGCTTAAAAGGAGGTGTGTTGGCCGGACTATTTTTTATTGTTCCTTCACTTCTCATTATATTTGGACTCAGTGCACTATATGCACACTATGGTAATTCAGCCTTGCTTATTGCTTTATTTTCGGGTTTAAAACCTGTCGTTCTAGCGATCATTATATTTGCAACCTTTCGAGTGGGGCAGAAATCTCTTGTCAGCATATGGCATTATTTGGTCGCATTGGCTGCCTTTCTACTATCGTATTTTGCTGGGGTTCCAATGCTCTGGATTATTGTGGGCGTGATCGCTTTCGGTGTACTATGCTATGCAATCTTGTCAAAAACTTCCAAAATAAATGCCCATCATGAAAAGGAAGATAAGCAGCTCGAATCAGTTTATTATATCAATACGCTCGAAAAACTACCCTCTATATCTTACCGTCGTATTTCTCTTCAGGTTCTGCTGTTTTTCTTACTATGGTTGATTCCGCTGTCCATTTTACTGTTTTTTACTATCGATACGGAATTTTGGAAGACACTTTCCTTTTTGTTTACAAAGTCTGCTTATTTGACGATTGGAGGTTCTTATACAGTCATTCCCTATGTTGCGGCCCTTGTGACAGAGAAATTGTTTTGGCTTTCCAAAAGCCAGATGATAGATGGATTTGCGCTTGCAGAGACAACCCCGGGGCCTTTAGTGGTCGTTTTGGCCTATGTTGGTTTCATGGCCGGCTTCAATCATTTCCATCAGTCCTATTCTATGGCAGCACTAGGTTTGGTCGCTACAGCATATTTTACCTTTTTGCCAAACTTTGCCCTGATTTTTGTTGGGGCACCACTGATCGAACGGACCCAAAAAAATGCATGTATACAATTTATGCTGTCTTTAGTAACAGCATCGGTCGTTGGTGTAATCGTTAATTTAGCCTGTTATTTAGGGCTAGGAATTCTATTTCCAGGTGGGGTTAGTTCTTGGTATGCCATTGAGCCGATGGCTTTGGTATGGGTGCTATTTTCACTTTTTCTTTTATTCAACTATAAAATAGGCATGTTGAAACTTATACTGTTAAGTTTGGCCTATGGCTTTCTCTTATTTTTATGGCGATAAAATAAAAATGTCCATCGACTGATGAGCTTCGCGAGCAAATTTATAAAAGATTGAAGGGGGGGAGTGAATTTGATAGGGCTATTCTAGGTTACAGACGCATATAAACAAGAAAAGCCCATCGTTAGATGAGCTTTCTTGTACCTAGGGCGGGAATCGAACCCGCACTCCCTTAACGGGAACAGGATTTTAAGTCCTGCGTGTCTACCAGTTCCACCACCTAGGCAGGTGAGCGAAAAACGAGATTCGAACTCGCGACCCCAACCTTGGCAAGGTTGTGCTCTACCAGCTGAGCTATTTTCGCATTGGAATTTTATTTCAATTTTCAAAAGAACCTTGCGTTCCTTTTTGGTGATGCAAATATAGAGCGAAAATTCAATATTGCAAAATATTTATTTACTTTCTTTCTGTGTTTTTTATAACTCCTTTGAATTCAGTATAGAAAAAATTAAATCACTCTCAAATCCGCGGTATAGTGCAAACTGATAAACTTTGTTTTTAACTGCATAGCGGTCCTTGCCACTAATTTCACGGAGTTTTTTGTCAATGATGTGATTTAAGATTTGTTCATATTCATCGAGATCGATTTGCTTAAATGCAATTTTTATCAATTGCTCGGATACCCGTTTTGCCTTGAGTGCCTGCTTGATTTTTACTTTGCCCCAGCCTTTCATGCGGAGCTTTCCGTTACAGTAGGCAATAGCAAAGCGTTCTTCATTTAAAAAATTATCGGCGATCAAATTGGCCAAAATATTTTCGACTTCTACTTCGTGTAGTCCCCAGCTGTAGAGCTTATCGCGTACTTCTTGCTGTGCGCGTTCTTGATAGACGCAATAACTTTCCGCTTTCAACTGTGCCTGATGCTGCGTTAATATCTTCTTATTTCTTTTTTCCTCGTCAAACATATTGTCAAAATTTCAAAAATAATATGAAATAACTAAAAAAATGTTCAGTTTTGACACAATCAAAAATATCAGGAGAATGTACAAAATATCGGAAATCGCCCAGATTTTACATCCCAATCGCACATTTATCACGGATCCCAATTCTTTTGTCCAGCATTTATTTTACGACAGCCGTAAAATTGTCCAAGCGGACAACGGGATTTTTTTTGCACTTCAGAAGAATAGAGATGGCCACCGTTATATTAGAGAAGCTTATGATAAGGGAGTTCGTAATTTTGTGCTTCAAATCGATAGTGCACAGGAAATGGAGTTTTTGGAGGCTAACATTCTTTGGGTAGCGGATAGCTTGGTCGCTATGCAGGAACTGGCAACTTTTCATCGGCAGAAATTCGATTACCCGGTCATTGGAATCACTGGTAGCAATGGTAAAACGATAGTGAAAGAATGGCTTTTTCAGCTGATGTCTCCTGAATATAAGATCTATAGAAGTCCCAAGAGTTATAACTCTCAACTCGGTGTGGCACTTTCGTTATGGGGACTATCCGATCAGTATAATCTTGCGCTGATCGAAGCAGGAATTTCAGAGAAAGGAGAAATGCAGCGCCTTGAGCAGATGATAAAACCAACCATAGGACTATTGACCAACATTGGTGTGGCCCATAAAGCCGGTTTTAAATCGAAGGAGGAAAAGACTTATGAAAAGCTCGAGTTGTTTAAACATGTTGAAACCATGATTTTTCCGAATACTTACCTTGAAAATGTTCAATTGCCTTATCGGCCACGAAAATTTTCCTGGGGGCTTGATGAGGGGCTTTCTTTGGAGGTGTATTCCATCAAACAGGTCAACGACCGATTTACTATGGTAACCTTCTATTATACCGGGCGCACCTTTGCTGTTGAAGTACCGTTTGTGGATAAAGGAAATGTTGAGAATGCCATAAATTGTGTAGCGGTGATGCTACGTTTTGGTTATGAAAATGAAGTGATCGCATCGAGGATTAAAGAATTGCAGCCTGTGGCGATGCGTCTTGAGTTAAAAAAAGGAAAAAAGAATAGCTCCATTATCGATGACTCGTATAGTAATGATCTGGATGCACTACAAATAGCCCTGGAGTTTTTAAATCAACAGGGCCAGCATCCGTTCAAGATGTTGATATTATCGGATATTCCCGGTGTTACTATCGAAGATGAAAAAAGCTTGTCCAAGCTGAGACGTTTGCTTAGTGAGTATCGTTTGGATAAATTGATATTGATAGGTGAAGTGTTGCCTAAATTGGCTGCACAATTTGATGTGCCTTCCATTTCATATAGCGATACTGCTGCTTTTTTGGCCGATATAAGGTCGCTTTCTTTTGAAAATGCGACGGTATTACTGAAAGGAGGACGGGAGTTTCATTTTGAACGTATCAGTCAGCTTTTGGTCGCAAAATCACATGATACAGTGCTTGAAATCAATTTGAATGCACTGGAAAACAATCTAAATGTATACCGCCAGTTGTTACCGAAGCATGTTAAGCTGATGACGATGGTCAAAGCTTTCTCTTACGGCAGTGGAAGTTTCGAGATAGCAAATCTTTTGCAATTTAATCGGGTGGATTATCTGACGGTCGCTTTTGCGGATGAGGGGGTGGATTTGCGCGGTGCAGGAATCACATTGCCTATTGTGGTAATGAGTCCGGATGAAAGTTCTTTTGAGTCCATCGTTCAGTACAACCTTGAACCGGAGATTTATAGCTTTAGAATATTGTTTTCCTTCTTGAATTTTCTGAAAACGAAACAGATAACTTCCTTTCCGATTCATATTAAGATAGATACTGGCATGCATCGGTTGGGTTTTATGCCTGACGAGGTCAATCGTTTAATAGCTGTGTTGCGTACGGAAGCGGTTTTAGAGGTTAAATCTGCCTTTTCCCATTTAGCGTCTGCAGGAAATGAAAAGGACCGGGAATTTACACAGCGACAAATTGATCTGCTGGATGACTTTACGAAACGTCTAGAAAGTGGTCTAGGATATTCCTTTCTACGTCATATTGCAGCAACCTCGGGTATTGAACTGTGGCCGAATGCGTATTTTGATATGGTACGATTGGGGATCGGTCTCTATGGTATCGATATTGAGCGGCATGATTTACCCATTAGGGAGGCGAGTACCTTGAAAACTAATGTGACGCAAATTAAATACCTCCCGGCAAGTGAGACCGTAGGTTATAATAGGCACGGTGTTCTGTATAGAGATAGTAAGATCGCCACGATTAAAATTGGTTATGCGGACGGTTACGATAGGCGTTTTGGTAATGGTGTCGGTAAAATGTTGGTTAACGGTTTTTTAGTCCCTACTATTGGTGATATCTGTATGGATATGTGTATGCTGGATGTAACGGATGTGGAAGTTGGAGAGGAAGATGAAGTTATCGTGTACCCTGATATAAAGTCAGCAGCGAAGGCTATAGGAACGATCCCTTATGAACTGCTGACCAGTATTTCCCAACGCGTAAAAAGAGTATATTTTTATGAATAATAAAGGATATTCTGCATTTTTGAATAATATTTGATTTTCAATTCATGTTTAGCAAATTAATTAGAGGCTTTATTAATTATTTGATAAGAGGTATCCTGGTGGTGGTTCCTCTAGCTGGTGCTATTTTTTTAATAGTTTGGATTGTTGCATCAGTTGATTCGGCATTGAATCTAACTGAACATTTTTTGGAAGATGATAGAGGGCATCCCTTGTATATTCCGGGAATAGGTATTCTGACCGTTATTTTGGTGTTGGTTTTGGCAGGGCTTATTTTTACAAATTTTGTTACAGATCCAATTAAAGTGTGGATTAATCATCAGATCCAGCGGATTCCACTTTTAAATACATTATATTCTTCGATTAAAGATTTTACAGAGGCCTTTGTTGGTGATGCAAAGAAATTTAATGAACCTGTCTTGGTAACGGTGAATGAGTTTGGTCTGAAGAAGATAGGTTTCTTAACGCAACATGATTTAAAAAGCATTGGGCTTGAAGAAGAGGTTATGGTGTATTTTCCATATTCATATTCTTTTGCGGGACAGGTTGTCATTATCAGTGCAGACAAGGTGAAAAAATTAGATATGTCGCCAACAGATGCCATGAAATTGGTTGTGTCCGGTGGTGTGAGCGGGATAGCCCATTAGTACTTCTTTGCAACAGTTGACTTTAAGATTTATTCAATAAAAAGGCTGGAAATTGTCCACAATTTCCAGCCTTTTTGTTTTCGTCTGTTTTGTCCTTCCAATTGTAATCCCGTACGGCAGATACGTTTGCGATTGCCAAGTTTAAATGAAGAAATAGTGCTGCTAAGCTTTTTTCTGCCCTAAAGTTGGATTTACTGGCGGGATTGGAATATAGCCGTCATCTCCAGGAACCTTTGGAAATTCATGTTTTTCCCATTTTTCGCGCGCTATTTTTAATGTTTCAATGTCCGAAGCGACGAAGTTCCAGTCGATATAGCGTTGTTCAGGAAAAGGTTCGCCACCAAAAATGTAGACCGAGGTTCCAGGCTCCATTTTGAATTCACATAGTTTCGCATCTTTGGCAACTAAAATCTGCTTTGGACCGAATTCCTGACCTTCCGCATGAACAGTCCCATGCAGGATATATAATCCACTTTCGCCATATAGATGATCACCTAGTTTAATAGTTGCATCTTTTTCCGCTTTGATTTCAATAAGGTATAATGGGCTGTATACGGGGACCTCGGAACGGTGATCTTTAATTTCTCCTGCAATTAAGCGATAGGATACGCCATCTTCGGTCCAATGTGGAAGTTGCGGTTCTTCTATGTGAACAAAATTAGGCTCCATTTTTTCGAGTTCTTTTGGTAGGGCCACCCAAATCTGCAGTCCATGGAGGTCGTGCGGCGTCGATCGCAGTTGTTCGGGGGTTCTTTCGGAGTGTGTGACACCCTTACCTGCCGTCATCCAATTGACTGCTCCAGGTTTGATCTCAACGGCATTTCCTAAGCTGTCCCGGTGCATAATGCTACCTTCGAATAGATAAGTCAATGTGGATAACCCGATATGCGGATGTGGTGCAATATCCATAAAGTGCGGTTCGGCAATGTTATCAGGTCCCATGTGGTCGATGAAGATAAAAGGGCCGACCATACGTTTCTGCCTGAAAGGAAGAAGTCGCCCAACTAAGAAATTGCCTATGTCAGCGGCTCTTTCTTCAATAACTATTGCAATATTTGACATAATGTTTCCTTATTTTTGTGTTTCTAATCTACAGCAATTTAAGAAATGTCAAGTATAATCAATCGGTTTTTGGGTAAAAAGAGTGTAAGAAATGAAGCGCTTTTGGCACTGGCAGATA
Organism: Sphingobacterium sp. UBA865; assembly: GCF_002295765.1. Lineage (NCBI taxonomy): Bacteria > Pseudomonadati > Bacteroidota > Sphingobacteriia > Sphingobacteriales > Sphingobacteriaceae > Sphingobacterium > Sphingobacterium sp. UBA865. Next base: position 51,598 of record NZ_DBGB01000026.1, read on the forward strand.
GGTTGTCTTTTAGGAACAGTCAGCTGGACAGTTTTTTGATCGATCACCTAATACAAAGTAACAAAATAGATCCAGCCGACTTTTTTGCTTTCCAAGAGCAGTTGCTTAAGCTTCATGTTGACCGATTGGAGTCGATGCAGGTGGAGCTTAGCTTGTTGAACCAATATTTGCAATTGGCTGAACGTTTTCTTCCGGCAGGTTTTACAGTCAAATGGGAAAATAAGCTTCAGTCTCAGGAGGAGATGATGTTGCCGCCGCTCATTCTTTTTCCTGTGGTACAGCATGCTGTTGAGAATGGTTATAATACGATGTCTTCTCATCCTGTACGGATCCGATTATCGGGCTCATCCAAGTTGATTATGCTTGAAGTTAGCTATCGTGTGAACCATTATCTGGAAAGTCAATTTAGCAGTACACTGATACGTGATTTTAGACAGCGATTGGACTATCTTTTTCCGGAAAAACATAATTTGCTGATGAATAGCAACAGCAATACTTCTCGAATAACTTTAACTATCCAACTTTAGATGATATTGAAGTGTTTTAATGCATTCCAGATACCATTTTCATCAACACTGTCTGTTATATAATCTGCAATTTCCTTTACCTCGGGATTTGCATTACCCATAGCAATTCCAATATGGGTGTGCGCTAGCATGGTAATATCATTTCCGCCATCGCCAAATGACATAGTTTCTTCCAAGGTAAAGTTGAAATGATCTAAAAAAACATCTATTCCAATTTTTTTGCTTTGCCCCATCGGATTGACATCCGCAAAAATGGGCGTCCATCTCGAAGCAACTGAATTTGGCATCACATTTTCCATGAATTCAGCTTCTTCTTCAGGATTGATGAAAACATTGACCTGCATAACGGAGTCCAGATCAAAATCCTTTTCGTAATCCCGAATAGGTGGTGTCGGCACATTGACCTGTTCGTACATTCGTTGTACCTCAGGTGTAACCTGGTTTAAGGAAATTTCCTTTTCGGACATAAATGAAAAAGTCAGGTCCTCACGCTTTTTAGCATAATCCAATAAGGAGCGAATGTCTTTTTGAGGGATGTTATTTTTATAAATGACTTCCTGTTCCTTTGTGACGCAATACCCGCCATTGAAGGTGATATATCCATCAAAATCGAGGTAACGAATATGTCCCAGCTGATTGTAGGATCGTCCTGTTGAAACAAATACCTTGATGTTTTTTTCTTTTAATAATTGAAATGCCTGTAGAGTAGATTCGGGAACCTGATGTGTTTTGAAACTTAGCAAAGTTCCATCGATGTCAAAAAAGATCGCTTTAATCATGGATTTTTGGGTCAAAACCAAATATACTAAATACTTAGGATAGTGTAACTATTACAATATTAAATCTGAGGCGTTTTATCTCCTACAGACCATGAGAATTTTACCACATTGGTGGAAGAAAGGTGAATGTCAAATTTGTAATTAAAAGGAAATAAAACCTGAAATAAAAGGGACTTAATAGGTAGATTATAGGGCTTCATCCGAATGAGGTCCCTATGAGGTCCCTATAAAGTCCCTATTAGATACGTATTCAATGTGTTGTTAATTTGATATAAACTTGGCTCCTTCAATATATACGAAAAAAAGAGGCCGGGGGCTTTACGATTTGGTTTGATGTTTACTCATGGGATACACATAAAAAAAAGAAGATTGAGGAGTTTATGATGTTATTTCTTGTTGAAGCGGAACCGGTAGGCGGTATCGTGTGGCGCTAGATTTTCTTTAGTGGATTTTCGCAAAAATCTGACATAATCTTCTCTAATAATTTCGTAAATTTCAAGTTCAAAAAAATGTAAATTGTCTTGCATTTAATGTGTTGTATTAAAGAGGGTTAGAATTTTATGTATATTATTTTCGATACGGAAACGACGGGTTTGCCTAAGCGTTGGGACGCACCAATTACCGATACGGACAATTGGCCTCGCTGTATTCAATTGGCTTGGCAGATTCATGATGAGATGGGAAATTTGGTCGAACATCACGATTTCTTGATTAAGCCAGATGGATTTGATATACCCTATGACTCTGAAAAAATACACGGCATATCGACTGCATTGGCAGAAGAGCAGGGATTGCCGCTCCAGGAGGTCTTAGAGAAATTCAATGTGGCATTGAATAAAGCCAAGTTTGTTGTTGGACAAAATATTGGTTTTGATTTGAATATCATGGGCTGTGAATTTTACCGTTATGGTGTTACGTCCAATATGGCTAATATGCCTGTATTGGATACCTGTACGGAAGTAACAGCTGAACTTCTGAAAATTCCAGGCGGTCGTGGTGGACGCTTTAAACTACCCAATTTGACTGAGTTGCATTCCTATTTATTTGGAGTGCCATTTGCTGAGGCACATAATGCAACAGCCGACGTTGAAGCGACAACACGTTGTTTTCTGGAGCTTGTAAGAAGAGAGGTGTTCACTGCCGAAGAACTTCAGGTCGATACGGGCTACTTTGTCGATTTTAAAGCCAACAATCCGGGGCCTATACCCACTGTTGGACTGAAACATATCAACCTAAAAGCAGCTTCTGATGAAATTAGAAAACGGTCTCAGCCAGATGAAGTCAAGGTTGTTGTTGATGCGGACGCGTTAGCAGCTTTAAAGGATGCCAAATTTGCCCATTTACATAACCACTCTCAGTTTTCGATCCTGCAGTCGACGATGTCGTACGATAAGTTAGTTTCGGCAGCGGTGAAGGATAATATGCCTGCTGTTGCATTAACGGACCACGGAAATATGATGGGGGCTTTTGAGTTTGTCTCTCGTGTTATAAGTCATAATAAAGAAGTTGAAGCGCAAAATGCGGAGGCAGTTGAGAATGGAGAGGAGCCTACTGGTCAGCTTTTAAAGCCAATTGTTGGTTGTGAATTTTTTGTTTGTGAAAACCACAAAGATAAGTCGAGGAAGGATAATGGTTATCAGATTGTGTTATTGGCGAAAAATAAACGGGGGTACCATAATTTGGCTAAACTGGCTTCTTTTGCTTATACCGCGGGCTTCTATTATGTGCCGCGGATTGATAAAGATCTTATTCTTCAATACAAGGAAGATGTTATCGCTTTGTCAGGTAACCTACAAGGCGAGGTGCCGAATAAAATACTGAATATAGGTGAGAGTCAGGCCGAAGAGGCTTTGCTGTGGTGGAAAGAACAATTTGGGGATGATTTTTACCTGGAATTAATGCGTCATGGTCAGGAAGATGAGGATCGTGTGAATCAAACCTTGCTGAAGTTTTCCCGCAAATATCAGGTCAAAGTTGTTGCGACCAATAATACATATTACGAGAAGAAAGGCGATGCACATGCGCATGATATTTTGCTCTGTGTGAAAGATGGTGAAAAGCTATCGACTCCAAAAGGTAGGGGACGTGGATTCCGTTTTGGTTTACCCAATCAGGAATATTATTTCAAATCTTCAGATGAAATGAAGGCCCTTTTTAAAGATTTGCCCGAAGCGATTCTAAATATTCAGGAGATTGTCGATAAGGTAGAGATATTTAAGTTAAACCGCGATGTCCTATTACCTAAATTTGATATTCCTGAGGAATTTCAGGTGGAAGCCGATCTTGAAGATGGGGGAAAACGTGGTGAAAATAAATACCTGGCGCATCTTTGTTATGTGGGGGCTGAGAAGCGTTATGAGGAAATAACAGATGATATTCGCGAACGTCTTGACTTTGAGTTGGCTACCATTGAGAAAACGGGGTATCCGGGGTACTTTTTGATTGTTCAGGATTTTATTGCGGCGGCCCGGGATATGGGAGTTTCCGTGGGGCCAGGACGGGGATCTGCTGCTGGTTCGGCAGTAGCTTATTGTTTGGGAATTACCAATATCGATCCGATTAAATATGACTTGCTTTTTGAGCGTTTCTTAAATCCCGACCGTGTGTCCATGCCTGATATTGATATCGATTTTGATGACGAGGGACGTGGACGTGTCATGCAATATGTAATCAATAAATATGGTGCTAGTCAAGTTGCCCAGATTATTACCTATGGTACAATGGCAGCAAAGTCATCCATCAAAGATACAGCGCGTGTATTGGACTTACCTTTGGGTGATGCCAATGAAATTGCCAAGCTGATTCCGAACCTTAAATTATCCAAGATTTTTACTTTAGATGATGCCGGTTTAAAGGAAAAGCTAAGGACTGAGGAAATTGAAGCCGTCAATAGATTGAAATCTATTGCGGATGGTGCTGGATTGGAAGCGGAAACGATCAGACAGGCCCGGGTTTTGGAGGGTTCTGTACGAAATACAGGTATCCATGCCTGTGGTGTTATTATTACACCAGACGATATTACTAATTTCGTTCCTGTTTCTTTGGCAAAAGACTCTGATCTTTATGTGACGCAGTTCGATAACCACGTTGTTGAAAGTGCCGGTTTGCTGAAAATGGACTTTTTGGGTTTAAAGACACTGACACTGATTAAAGATACGGTAGAAAATGTCAAATTAAGTCATGGTATTGTGCTGGATCCGGATCAGTTTCCGATCGACGATGAGCTTACGTATGAGCTCTTTCAGCGTGGAGAAACCATAGGGGTGTTCCAGTATGAATCTCCTGGAATGCAGAAATACATGCGCGACCTTAAGCCGACAGTATTTGCCGATTTGATTGCGATGAATGCACTCTATCGTCCGGGACCAATCGAATATATTCCAAGTTTTATTAAGCGTAAGCACGGTATAGACCCCATTGTTTACGATTTGGATGCTTGTGAGGAATACCTCAAGGAAACCTACGGTATTACAGTCTACCAGGAGCAGGTTATGCTCTTGTCCCAGAAGCTTGCGGGATTTTCAAAAGGTGATGCCGATGTCTTGCGTAAGGCTATGGGTAAGAAGCAAAAGGCTGTACTCGATAAGATGAAGCCGAAGTTTGTTTCGCAGGCAGAGGAGAAAGGGCATAATGCAAAAGTTCTGGAGAAGATTTGGACCGACTGGGAAGCTTTTGCGAGTTATGCATTTAATAAATCCCACTCGACCTGTTATGCTTGGGTTGCTTATCAGACCGCTTATTTAAAAGCGCATTTTCCTGCGGAATACATGGCTGCGGTACTTTCCAATAACATGAATGATATCAAGCAGGTGACATTCTTTATGGAGGAATGTAAACGAATGGGCTTGCAGGTATTGGGGCCAGATGTGAATGAATCCTATTATAAGTTTACGGTAAATGAATCTGGAGCTATTCGTTTTGGAATAGGTGCGGTGAAAGGTGTTGGGGCAGGAGCGGTAGACGCTATCGTGCAAACACGGCAATCAGGATTGTATAAATCTGTTTTTGATATGGCTAAACGAATCGATCTTCGTGCGGTCAACAAGAAAGCTTTTGAGAGTCTGGCTTATGCTGGAGGCTTTGATAGTTTTGAGAATACGCACCGTGCACAATATTTTCATTCGGATGAAAATTCAACAGGAATGGAAAAGGCGATCCGATTTGGCCAGCGCTTTAAGGAAAATGAAAGTTCGGCCCAAGCGAGCTTGTTTGGTGTAGGAGGGGCTGCAGAATTGCCTGAGCCGGTTTTGGCGCCATGTCCGCAATGGGGATTGATTGAAAAGCTTAAATATGAAAAAGATGTTATCGGTATTTATCTGACCAGTCACCCCTTGGATACCTACCGGTTTGAGATTGAACATTTTTGTCAGAATTCGGTGTCAGATTTGGCCTTGATCAATAAGGTTAAGGCGGCAGAGGTCGATGAAGAGACTTTGCTTGAGTTTAATCGGATCAAGAACAAAGAATTGGTGATTGGTGGTATTATCGCATCGGCAAACCATCGATTGACGAAGACGGGTAAGCCTTTTGCGTCATTTATCATCGAGGATTATAGTGATTCTTATGATATGGCAGTTTTCGGTGAAGAATATGTCAAGTTGAAGGGATATTTGCAAGAGGGATATTTTGTGCAATTGCGGGGGTTGGTACAGGAGCGTTTCAGACAGGTTGGAAATTGGGGCTTTGAGCTACGCAGTGTGCAGTTGCTTTCGGATCTTCGTGAGAAGATGGCGAAGAGTTTTACGATCAATATTCCTTTACCTAAGTTGAACGAAGCATTTCTTGATGGTATCAAGGATATACTGGCGCAAAATGAGATCGAGGGAGTTGTGCCAAATTGTCAATTAAAGTTTAAAATCTGGGATCCCCAAGATGAAATATCTGTCGAAATGCCAGCTAAAAGTCTGAAAATAAACCTAACAAATGAATTTTTGGACTGTATAGATAAGTTTGAAGGGATAAATTACCGATTGAATTAGTTTGGATTAGAATTTGTGTAATTAAGATTACAAATACATTGGTAGTAGTTACTATCTTTGTTTTATTGATTTTAGCAATTAAATAGTATTATAGATATAACTTCGGTTTATAAAATTAAAAGATTATGGCATTAGAAATTACAGATAGCAACTTTGAAGAAGTTGTCTTAAAAGCAGACAAACCAGTATTAATCGATTTTTGGGCAGAGTGGTGTGGTCCTTGCCGTATGGTAGGTCCTGTGGTTGAAGAATTGGCTAAGGATTATGAAGGTAAAGCTGTTGTAGGAAAAGTGAATGTAGATGAAAATCCAGAAATTTCTGTTCGTTATGGCATTCGTAATATTCCAGCTTTATTGTTCTTTAAAAATGGAGAAATCGTTGATAAACAAATTGGGGCTGTTCCAAAATCAGTATTGAACGAGAAATTGGAAAAACAATTAGCATAATTTAGCGAAAAAATTAAAAAAAAATAGCCTGAAACATTGTGTTTCAGGCTATTTTTTTTAATTTTTTACTGTTTTTATCTTGTTTTTACAATTTTTTGTTTGTTTTTATACTGATTTTATTTTTTTTATAGTGTTTTCTTGATTTTATACACTTGTTATTTCATGTTTTTTTTGAGTTTTACTGATTTTTCTATTGATATTTTTGTTTTTTTAAGTTATTTGTGTTTTTTTTAGAAAAAAAAATGAATTTAATTTGTAAAAATGAATATTTTTTGCTTCTTTTGAGTATTGAAATTGAGTTTCGAAAATAATTTGTTCCGATTTTCTTGATTTTGATAGTTTTTTTATGATTCGATAGTTTAAGAGTTGTTTTTTTGAAAAAAATAGAGATTGATAAAGATTTTCCCTTTCAAATACCCTAGATTATGCCTCGCGTTGCTCTCCGTAACGCGAGTTTTTTTTGGGGGTAAAGTAGGGGTAAAACAAAAGCGGCTATCCGAAAGGATAGCCGCTTTATATTATTGACTAAATAAACTGAATTATTCAGCAATTACTTCGAAAGGAACTTGAACTTTCACTTCTTTGTGTAAGTTTAAGTTAGCGATGTATTCACCTAATTCTTTAGGTTCAACTTCGAAAGTGATACGACGACGATCTACATCAAAACCTTTTGCTTTCAACGCATCAGCAATTTGGATGCTGTTTACTTTACCAAAGATTTTACCAGATTCACCTGCTTTAGCACCAATTGAAAGTTTGATAGCTTCCAATTTACCTGCTAATTCAGTAGCGTCTTTTTTGATTTTTTCTTGTTTGAACTGAGCTTGTTTGATGTTCTCAGCTAAAACTTTCTTTGCAGATTCAGTCGCTTGGATAGCAAATCCTTGCGGGATTAAGTAGTTACGACCGAAACCTGGTTTTACATTAACGATATCGTTTTGCTCACCTAAGCCTTTGATATCTTGTTTTAAAATTACTTCCATTCTCTATCGTCCTCCTTATTTAATTGCATCAGCTAAGTAAGGTAATAAGCCGATGTGACGAGCACGTTTAACAGCTTGAGCTACTTTACGTTGAAATTTCAAAGATGTACCAGTTAAACGACGAGGTAAGATTTTACCTTGATCATTTACAAATTTCATCAAAAAGTTAGCATCTTTATAATCGATATATTTGATACCATTCTTTTTGAAACGACAGTATTTTTTACGGTTGTCCTCTACTTTAGGAGCAGTTACGTATTGGATATTTTCGTTAGCCATTAGTTTGCGCCCTCCTCAGTTTTAGTTTCAGCTTTTTTGTTGAATGCACCGCTACGTTTTTTCTCGTTGTATGCTTTGGCATGTTTGTCTAAGCTTACAGTCAAGAAACGCATAATGCGCTCATCACGTTTGTATTCAACCTCTAATTTATTGATTAATTCACCTGGAGCCTTGAATTCAGTTAAGTGATAAAATCCAGTAGTTTTTTTCTGGATTGGATACGCTAATTTTTTCAAACCCCAATTGTCTTCAGCGACAATCTCGGCTCCGCCTTCTGTTAAGATGTTTTTGAATTTTGCGATTACTTCTTTCGCAGCATCATCAGAAAGCAACGGGGTAAGAACGATTACAGATTCGTACTGTTGCATTTTGTTAATTAATTTTGTTATTTAAAATTCCACTTTTGTGGAAGTGCAAAGGTAGTTATTATATTGTTATGTTGCAATGCTTTGAAATAAAAAAGTTTAGACCCTTTCCTGGAATCTAAACTTTTTCTCAAACAAATTCGACTATATCTTAGTTCAATTTCTTTAATTCTTCTTTGATAGCTGCCTGGATTTTTTCGCTAATAGGCACTAAAGGAAGCCTTAATTGATCTTTTCCAATCCCCAATTCCTGCAGAATGTATTTTACACCAGCTGGGTTTCCTTCAATAAAACATAGATCTGTGATGTTAAGAAGTTCATTGTGTATTGATCTAGCTTCGGCATAATTGCCTTCAGCACATAACTTCGCTAATGTGGCTACCTTTTTCGGTAACGCATTTCCGATCACTGAAATGATACCAGCAGCGCCAAGCGACATCATCGGCAAGGTAACCGGATCGTCTCCGGAAATCAATAGAAATTCTGCTGGTTTATCCCGTAGAATTTCGCTGAATTGTGCAAAATTGCCGGAAGCTTCTTTGATGGCTACGATATTCGAAAAATCATTGGCCAGTCGCAATGTTGTCTGTGCTGTTATATTGCTACCCGTACGTCCAGGTACATTGTATAAAATAACCGGAAGTGGAGAGGCGCTTGCAACAGCCTTATAATGCTGGTAAATGCCTTCTTGTGTTGGTTTGTTGTAGTAAGGAGATACCGATAGAATTGCGCAAAAACCTGTTGGATCAAAGTTTTTAATTTGCTCCACAATTTCGGCTGTATTATTTCCACCAATTCCAGCAACCAAGGGTAGTCTACCGTTCACGCGCTTGACAGTAAAATCCCAGATGCGCTTTCGTTCATCATTGGTTAAAGTGGCAACTTCTCCAGTTGTACCTAAAGAAACCAAATAATCCATACCTTCGTTGATTTGCAAGTCAATTAGCTGACCTAATGCTTCGAAATCAACAGATTCATCTGAGTTAAAAGGAGTGACTAATGCTACTCCTGCGCCGTGAAGCTCGTTCATCTTGTTTTTGTATTTATATAAATTTAATTAAAAAAACTTACTTGGGATTAATGAGTTCAAATAGTTCTTGATCATTAATCATCGGGATACCCAATTTTTCAGCCTTCGCTAGTTTGGACGGTCCCATTTTATCTCCTGCCACGAGATAGCTTAGTTTGGCAGAAATGGAAGATAACATCTTTCCGCCATTGCTTTCAATTACAGCTGCCAGCTCTTCACGTGAATGTTCTGCAAATACACCGGAAATCAGAAAAGTTTTCCCTTCAAGTGAATTGCTCGCCAGGATAATCTCCTTTTCCTCAATTTCGAAATTTAAGCCATAATTCCGCAGTGCAACAATCTGTTGTTGATGAATTGGATTGTCTAAGTATTCTTTGACGCTCTCCGCGATACGGCGTCCAATATCTTGTACTCCTTCGATTTCTTCTGTTGAGGCTTGGGCTAGCGCATCAATATTTTTGAAATGCTGCGCCAATTTTTTTGCAATTGTCTCGCCGACATGACGTATTCCAAGCGAAAACAAAACTTTTTCAAAGGGTTTTTCTTTGGATTTTTCAATGCCATTGAGCATGTTATCGATTGATTTTTGACCGAAACGTTCCAGTTGTTGTAGGTCATCTTGATGGTCTTTCAGGCCATAGATGTCAACGATGTTGTGTAGCAAACCTTTCTTGAAGAAAGTATCCACGGTCTCATCTCCCATTCCTTCGATATCCATCATTTTTCGTCCGATAAAATGTTGCATTTTGCCAACAATTTGCGGCGGACATCCAGTTTCATTCGGGCAGTAGTGTACTGCTTCCCCTTCTTGCCGTATAAGTACTGTGCCACATTCCGGACAGGAAGTCGGGTAGACAAAACTTGTCGATCCCGATAACCTTTTGTCGAGGTTTACCCCAATTATTTTAGGGATAATTTCGCCCCCTTTTTCCACAAAAACAGTGTCATCTTCGTGTAGGTCGAGACGTGCGATTTCATTTGCATTGTGTAAGGAAGCGCGTTTTACGGTTGTGCCTGCCAGCTGTACAGGTTGAAGATTGGCAACAGGTGTAACAGCGCCGGTACGTCCAACTTGATAACTAATCGAGTTAAGAATGGTTTCTACACGCTCGGCTTTGAATTTATAGGATATTGCCCAACGTGGATTTTTGGCCGTAAAGCCAAGCTCTTCCTGTTGTGCGTAATCATTTACTTTAATAACGATTCCATCAATTTCATATCCTAGGTTGTGACGTTCGACATCCCAATAGTCAATAAATGCAAAAACATCGGTTAATGTACTGCATTTTCTGCTATGCTCGCTGACGTGGAATCCCCAGTCTTTGACATGGTTTAAGCTATTCCAATGATCGTGAAATAGATTTGTTCTGTTGTCGCAGTACAAAAAGTAAAGGAAACAGTCCAATGGGCGCTTGGCAACTTCAGCAGAATCTTGGAGTTTGATGGTTCCAGAAGCGAAATTTCTTGGGTTGGCATAGGTTTGCTCCTCATTATCGGCTCGTTCCTTATTCAGGCGGAGAAAAGCTGATTTATGTATAAATATTTCACCTCGTATTTCGAATTGATCTGGATAATCTCCTTCTTTGAGTTTGATCGGGATAGAACGAATCGTTTTAACGTTGTTGGTGACAACATCGCCTTGTGTACCATCCCCGCGTGTAACAGCTTTACTTAGTAAGCCATTTTCATAAGTCAAGCTGATGGATAAACCGTCAAATTTTAATTCACAAACATACTCGAACTGATCGCCGATGATTTTGCGGATACGCTGGTCGAAGTCAAGTAATTCCTCCTGATTGTATGTGTTGCCCAATGAAAGCATTGGCCAGCGGTGTTTTTCCGTTTGAAATCGGGAGGTAATGTCTCCACCAATACGCTGTGTAGGGGAGTTGGGGTCGGCAAAGTTGGGATATTGAGCTTCCAGCGCTTCGAGTTCCTTTAATTTGAGGTCGAAGTCGTAGTCCGAAATAACACTGTTCGCCAATACATAGTATTGATAGTTATAATGGTTGAGCTCTGCCGTTAAGTCTTTTATCTTTTTTTCAATATCCATCACCAACATTTTGCAAAATTACAAATAAAAAGTACGTTTAAATAAAATAAATAAAGAATCTTGTTGTAATGACTGCTTTATTTTTAAAATGCGGTTTTCTGCATTTTGTGTTTTGGGAAAATAATATGCTATTTAAAATCCTCTGGATTTAGCTGTGAAAATTTATGTTTGTTATTTGTGTAGAAATCAATGATAATTGATTTTCTGTAATGCCCTTTTGTATTTTCTTTCGCCTTGTATTTTTTTCGTTTTTTAGCATTTTTGAAAATATTCAAGAAGAAATACTGATGCGCACGACTGATTGCCCAAGCATCCTTAGGTTTTCTGTCGATCAGAAACTTAGCAAGGGCAGCAAAGTCAAACCAAAGCCTGATGAAAATAATCCATATGGCTTTGCCTAACGGAAGGTTTTTTTGCAGCATGACCATATTATTCCTAAAATTGAGGTAAGTCTTTTTGGGATTACTTGCATTGAGGGTTCCTCCACCAACATGATAAACAACAGATTTAGGGCAATAACCTATGCCGTAGCCCATTTTCTTTAATCGCCAACACAGGTCGATTTCCTCCATATGAGCAAAGAAATCTTCATCAAGGCCATCTGCTTCCTTCCAGGCTTTTGAGCGAATAAAAAGCGCAGCTCCAGATGCCCAAAAGATCTCAGATTCCTTATCGTACTGTCCCGCATCATCTTCTACTTCATGTAGGATTCTCCCTTTGCAGAATGGAAAGCCAAAGTAATCCAGATAGCCACCGGCGGCTCCGGCATGTTCAAACTTCTGCTTGTCATGAAATGAACGTATTTTGGGCTGTGCTGCTGCCAGGGAAGGGTTTCTTTCCAAGTATTCAATCACGGGTTCAATCCAGTTTTGGCTCACTTCGACATCCGAATTCAGGAGTACATAGTAATCAGCATCTACACGCTGCAGTATTTTGTTATAACCTCCTGCGAAGCCATAGTTTTTATCATTTTCAAGTATAGTAATCGTCGGATAGTACTGTTTCACAAATGAAATTGAATCATCATCGGAGGCATTGTCTCCAATGACAAATTCGACATTCGGATACGAACTATTATATACGGATGGCAAAAATTTTTCCAGGAAAAATCGACCATTCCAATTGAGGATAACGACAGCTACTTTGGGTAATTTACTCATTTTCTACGTTTTCTTTTCCAGCGATTATGTGACCATAACCAATATTCTGGGTTTTCACGAATAAGCTGTTCAGCAAATTGATTGTGTATATCGGTAATTTCATGCTCGCCAAAGCCACTTGGATCTTCGATTAAAGTAACGAATTTACAGAAATACTGCCCTCTTTTGGGCTTTCTTCCGATATAACAATAGACCACAGGTGCTTTACTTATTCTAGAAAGTCTTTCGGCTCCTGTATAGACCAATGTTTCCTGATTTAGCCAATTAATAAAATAATCGGAATCCGAATACAGCGGTGTTTGATCCGCAACGAGTATACTGATATTGGGCTGGCCCTTCAACTTGACGATATGACGGAGTATTTGTTTCATTGGTACCATTTCGGCGCCAAACCGTCCCCGCATGTCATTGTACACCGTGTCAATGTCTTTGTTGTTGAGTGGTTTGTATACTATCAGTGTAGGGAAGTTTGTGATTAAACTCAAACGGTGAATACCAAGCTCCCAATTGGCATAATGTGAAGTCACCCCGATTACGTTTTTGCCTTCCTCGAGGTGTCTCGTCAATTCTTCTACATCTTCCAAAGTCATCTTTTTCTTGACTTCCTCAGCCGTAATCGTTTTCAATTTGATCGATTCGACAAGGAGATCCGGGAAAAAACGGTAAAACTTTTTGGCGATAACCAGGCGTTCTTTATCCGTTTTTTCTGGGAAAGCATTCTTTAAGTTTTGAAATACAATATTCTTCCTATATCCAATCATATAGTAGAGTATGTAATAAAGCCCATCGGAGATCAAATATAGAAACCAATAGGGGAGAAGAGAGATGATATAGATTAATGCGTTTAACGCTTTTTGTTTCATGCTATAGCTAAAATTCCCAGTGTTCTTTACAAATATCCTTAATTTAAGTTATTTTTGCGTCACTTATAACAAAAATCATCAGTTTTTATGGAATCGCAGTTATTACTTCCGGCATGTTATCTTCCACCAATATCTTATTTTCATACAATACAAGAGCATAATCTTCCTTTGTTCATCGAGAAATACGAGCATTTTCAAAAGCAGAGCTATCGTACGCGGGCACGCATTGCTTCAGCAAATGGTGTGCAGGATTTGATCGTACCCATTCAACATGGCAATAAAGAACGAGTTCCCATGAAAGATATTCGGATAAGTTATGAATTTAACTGGCAACGTTTACACTGGTTAAGTATACAGACCGCTTACCGGAGTTCTGCATATTTTGAGTATTATGAGGATGATTTTATACGGTTTTACGAAGGTAAATATGACTATCTCGTCGATTTTAATGTGGCCCAGCTGGAGCTTATTCTAAAATCAATCAAACTTAAACGAACAATAGGGTTTACAGAAGCGTATGTGGCCGAGCCGTTAGAAGCGATCGATTTCCGCAACCTTATACATCCCAAAAAAGAAAGTATATGGCCTGATCCAAAAGAATATTATCAGGTTTTCTCTGATAAAAATGGATTTTACCCAGATTTGAGTATTATCGATTTGTTGTTCAACCAAGGGCCGCAATCAAAAAGTTATCTATAGTCGGACGATTTTTTGAACAAAATGCGTTTAATATTGTTGTTATTCAATATTGAACGCATTTAAATGAAACAATTCTTTTTTACTTTTCTCCTTCTTTCTTTGTGTTGGAGCTCTATACGGGCTCAGGGCGGCGTTGATACGATACATTATCGAAAAGTTTACTATTGGGGTACAACCGGAATGGGTTTTCCGATCGGGAAAACCAAAGATATACTTTCGCCAAAGTTTTCGGGTAGTATTGGTTTAGATATATCCCTGAAAAATTCTATGTTTTTTGTATCCCCCACGCTTTATACACTTTCATTTAAGTACAAACAACCCTTAATTGATCCCGATTTCGAATACCGCATAGAAGATGCCAATACGAATTTCTATACTTTTTCATTCTCGGGCGGGATTAGGAAACAGATGCGTAGACTGAATATCTACGGTTTTGCTGGGCCTGGCGTTGGTCTGGCGAGTGAGCCGAGAGCGCGTGTGCTAGCAGATCAAAAGCTCGTCAAGATGGAGAATAAAAATCATCTGAATTTTTCCAGTAAATTGGGGGCTGGCGCAGATTACAAATTTAATGGCTTCTTTTTAGGGCTCGAGCTTGGTTATCTCCATAATTTTAGGAAGATACAGGATAGGCCTGTTAATATTTTTACCGTCATGATCGGGTTAAAATCCGATATCACGCAGATTGGAGACAAAGTCATTGACGTCATCGGTATAGACGGTTCCATCAGTGGTAAAAAAGACAAAAAATAAATTTATTGTTTTAAGACCTGAATGGTGTCTCCAACATGTGCTTCGGCGTCGCTTCCTGTTTTTTTAACTTTTTCCGTCTGTTCAACCGCTACCGCAAATGTGGAAGGCACAATGCCCGCGCCAAATTTAATGGCATAAAACTTGGTGAATTCTGCCCCAAAATACAATATCGCAGCCGAATAGTAGATCCATAATAACATGACAATTATCGATCCTGCGGCTCCATAAAAGCTGGCTGTGGAAGAGAGATTCAGATAGATTGAAATGCCGTACCGGCCTAACATGAAAAGTAAACCTGTAAAAATTGCTCCCCCGAGCATGTCTCTGAATTTTACTTTGGCATCGGGAAGGAAAGAAAAGATAAAGCCAAATAAAATGACAATGACCGAGAAAGTGATGCCTGTATTTACCCACGAGATAAGCGCAATGGGAATAAAGGGGAAATAGGTCATAACTAAATTGGTCACGGCAACGATAACTCCATTGATCATGAGTGAAGCAATTAGTAAAAAGCCCAAGGCGATCACGATGGAAAAAGAAATCAATCTATTGATGATTAATTTTAACCAGCCTTTTTTGGGTTTCGGTTTTACTTTCCAGATATTGTTTATGGAGTCTTGTATATCAACGAATAAGGTCGTAGAGGAGAGAATCAATGTAACAATACCTATCGTGATCCCCATATTGGATTTATTCTCGAAAGTTATCTTTTGAAGATAGGACTGGATCTGCGTTGTTACATCCTGTCCAAAAAGAACCATGACTTCCTCCAACACCTGATCCTGCGCCGAAGATCCACTCTGAAGATGTTCTCCGTAGAAGAAGCCGATACACCAGATCACAATCATAAGAAGTGGGCCGATGGAGAAGACGGTATAGTAAGCCAATGAAGCACTCTTCTTCATACATTTGTCATCATTGAATCCATTAAAGGCATCAACTAAGACATGCCAAATGTTTTTCCAGTAGGCGAGTGTAAATAAATCTCGTAGTGTAACGTGCTTCATAATAAGATGATCAGCCCCAATAATCGTGCAAATTGCTATTCTTGGTTTTGTTCCTGATACAATTTGTCGATTACGGCTTCGTTCTCTTTTAAAATAATTTTTCGTTTTAAACTCAATTTTGGTGTCAATTGACCGTCGTTGATTGTCCATTCCTTTGGAAGAAGAATAAATTTCTTGACAATTTCCCAATGCCCAAAGTTAGTAGATAATCGGTTAATTTCTTCCTGATATTTTTGGATTACTTCTGGATTTTTGATGATTTCTTCGTTTGAACCACTGGAAATACCTTTTTGGCTTGCCCATTTTGACAGCACATCAAATGCAGGAACAATCAAGGCTCCAGGAAATTTTCTATTTTCTCCGAAAACCATGACTTGTCCGATTAATGTAGATTCCATGAGTTTGTTTTCAATGGATTGGGGGGCAATATATTTACCACCTGCCGTCTTAAACATTTCCTTTTTTCGATCGGTGATTTTAAGGAAACCATCGGATGTTATTTCTCCGATGTCGCCTGTTTTGAAGAATCCATGATCGTCAAAAGCCTCTTTCGTGGCTTCTTCATTTTTATAATAGCCAGTCGTGATACTAGGACCTTTGACAAGGATTTCGCCATCTGAAGCAATTTTAACTTCTAAGTTTTTGAGGGGTTTCCCTACCGTCCCAAATTTCAATCCATTGGGTAAGTACGAGTTTACCGCAATTACGGGGGAGGTTTCAGTTAACCCATAACCTTCGAGCACTTTAAGTCCAGCAGCCCAGAATACACGCGCTAAACGTTCTTGAAGGGCAGCGCCACCTGACACGATAATTTTAATATTTCCGCCAAGAGCTTCTTGCCATTTGGAAAATATGAGTTTTCTAGCAATCGCAAGTTTGAGATTGTAAAGCGGTCCATTTCGTTCAGGTTCTTGAAATTTCAGTCCGAGATCAACAGCCCAGAAGAAAATTTTCTTTTTTAATCCCGTTAAGGCTTTCCCTTTTTCAATAATCTTATCGTATACTTTTTCCAGTACACGCGGTACTGTGGTGAAGACATCCGGTTTGACATCGTTGATATCGGCAACGACATTGTCTAAGGTTTCCGAAAAATAGATCTGGATTCCTTTCGAATAGTACATATATACTACCATGCGTTCAAAGATATGGCATAGCGGAAGAAAGCTTAGCGCCGTTTTGAAATCTGATCGGATGAGATGATTGCAGGCCAAGACGTTGCTGTATACATTTTTGTGGGACAAGTATACGCCTTTAGGGCGTCCTGTGGTACCTGAAGTGTAAATTAAGGTTAGCAGATCATCTTCTGTGACTGCATCACGAAGCGGAGCTAGATCAGTTGAGTCATCTTTTGCTGTTTCGATGAATGTTTTTAGCTGGGTATAATTTTCAATGGCATCAAAAGTATACAGTTGTGGGTGTATACCGTGCTCCCTGATCGCTTGTTCAATACGGTCTGTCAATTCGCTGTTGCTGACAAAGAGTACATTGACATCCGAGTCATTCACGATAAATGAAAGATCCTGTGCAGATAATGTGGGATAGAGGGGAACAGTTGCGAGACCGATTTGATTGCAGGCAAAATCAACTAAATTCCATTCGGGACGGTTGCCGGACATGATTCCGACCCGATCACCTTTTTTGAGGCCTAGTTTAAGTAACGCCCTGCTTAAGGTGTCAATCGCGTCGGTGTACTCTTTGGTAGAATACGTTTTCCACTGGCCGTTTCCATCTCGACCTGCCACCATGATGTCCTTTGCGTATTTTTCTTTATATAAGGTTATAAAGTCAAAAATTCTGCCCATATCACTTGAGTTTATTTGGTTACTACTACATGCTGTATTGATCTAAATATACAGAAATAAAGTTGGATAATTCGGGATTATTGTCATAACAAATTAAACATTGTTTCGTTATAGCTGTAGTGGATATTTACCCTATTGAAAAGGTCCTTCATAGGGGAAGTTCTGGTAAATAGTTTTTATGTGCACTGCAATATATTGCATATAAAAAGCAATTTATCTATGTTTGAAAAAAATGTAAAGCAAAAAAGCGTACGATTTTTATGAGAAAAATATTTTTGGCTGTCGGTGGAATGCTGATGTTTGGAGCATTATCCAATAGAGCTATGGCTCAGTTGGACAATAAGGGTGCTATTGGTGGACGTTTTGGGTCTGCTCAGGGAATTACATATCGTCATACGCTTAACTCGGACCATGCATTGGAGGCTATCATGAGCATTCAGAGCAATTCTGATTTCCGCCGTTTCCGCGTTGTTGGTTTATATGAAATCTATAAACCATTGACTGGAGGATTCAATTGGTATTATGGTTTCGGTGGTAGCGTAGGCTCTTATAAAGAGAAAGATAAAATTATAGATGGTCAACGTCATTCGTTTGACTCACAACTCAATTTAAGTATCGACGGTATTGTTGGTATTGAATATAATATTCCCCAAGCTCCATTTCAGATCTCATTGGATGTAAAACCTTATTTCGATTTTCTAAACGAATCCAGTATCAAATTATTTGATCCGATCGGTTTTTCGGTAAGATATAAATTTTAAAAAAGAATAGCGGGAGACCCCGCTATTCTTTTTTAATTTTAATACTAGTACTTTCGTGTTATGCCATCCAGATTTTACCCAGCAATTCCTGTAAAAAGGTTTGTTCTTTGAGCGGACGGATTTCATAGATCTTTTTATTGCTCTTTCTGATCTGAACAGGGATTTCACGCACTAAACCATCTCGTGCCACCAGGAAGTTTAATGTTTCCCCCTCTTTGGCATGTTGAACAATGAAATCAATTTCCTTGTCTTTCACGTCGAGCCTGTTATTATTAATTGCAATCAGTTCGTCTTTTACATTCAATCCGGCGTCATACGCACCAGAGCCTTTTTCCACTGTTGCTACCGAAATTAACCCATCCACTTTGTTGGTCGTAATGCCGAATGTCAATGTGTTGTTATCAATATTGGTATCCACAATTTCGTAACCAACGAGATTAAAATAATCGTTATAATCCAGTTCTCCGTCCTGATGGGCAGCATTGAAAATGTCGTCTAACGACGTGCCTGCGATGCGTTCAGCAAGGCTTCTCAATTCATTTTCTTCAAATCCGCGATCAAGTTTTAGGTAGAACTCCTCATAAGCCTCACGGATAACATCATCCAATTTTAGTCGACCTTCTGTAGCAGCGATAATTTTAATATCCAACAATGCTGTCAGCATTGCCCCCTTGTTGTAATAGGAAATTCCTGAATTCATCGAATTTTCATCAGGCCTATAATATTTAATCCAGGTATCGAAACTTGAGGCTGCGGCAGACTGTATCGCATGACCCGGTCGGTTCAGTACAATATTGAAATCGTTAGCTAGCAAAGCGAGGTACTCTTTTTCATCATAAAATCCACAGCGTTTAATAATTAAATTATCATAATACGAAGTGAATCCTTCCATGATCCAGAGGCCTGTGGTATAGTTCTCGCCATCGTAATTAAACGGTCCTAATGCTTTTGGACGTAAGCGCTTGACATTCCATAAGTGAAAATATTCATGCGCAACGAGACTCAAATAGTTTTTGTAGCTTGTCTCATTTAAATACGCATTCCTCGACGCTCCCAATACTGTTGAATTGAGATGTTCTAGGCCTCCACCTCCAGATTGGTAATTGTGGGTAATAATGACATATCGCTCATTGGGGTTCGAACCCCAGATGCGGGTTTCCTCTTCGACGATACGTGTGATATCTTTCGTCAGACGGTCTTTATCATAACTACCACCTCCGACCATGGCGCATTCATGCTCGACACCGGCAGCTTGGAATTTCCAGACATCTTGGTTACCCGCTTCGATGGGCGTATCGTATAATACGTCAAAATTTGGTGCATAAAACTTATGTTCTTCAATTTGTTCGAGTCCTGTTGATATACTTGCCCAAGAATCTTTTAGTGCTATGCTGACTGTTGAAGGACTGTCTATACGGCCATCGATATGAAAGAAAGTTGCCGTAGGCACAATAAAAGCATGATCACTATCGAAAAAGTTGGTACGCACAGAAACTTCAAAACCGTATACAGCGTAGATTACTTCGATTTGATCCAAAGATTCTGTGGGTATTCGCCAGGTATTTTTTGAAATTTTCTGATAGGAAATCGTATTTCCTGTTTTGTCAAATGATCGAAATCGTTCTACATTTTTAGCATATTCACGAATTAAATAAGATCCAGGAGACCAAACTGGCATTTTTAGATCGACATAAGGCTGGTTGAGCTTTGTGATGCTCATTTTTACTTCGATGTAATGAGCTTGTGCTTCTGAAAATGATACCTCAAAATGTATTTCGGGTATGTTGAAAGGGTCACTGTCCATGAAAGATGATTTTAGTATGAGCTTACAAAATTACAAGTATCGTACGCTTAACCAAACAAAAAAAAAGATTGTTGGTTCTACAATTATGAATCAGCTGCTTCCTGTCATCATNNATGATGACAGGAAGCAGCTGATAGTATCCTCCAATATACATAAATTTATTTAAGAAATGAGGTATAATTCGATGGCAAAATTGCTGCTTTGGATAAAACGACGGTTTTAATTGGGCTGGGGAGATGAAGCAAAAAATCTGTTTTTTATCAGAATTTTTGCTAAGTTTGATACAGTAGTTTATAGGGGGAAAATAATCAAGAATTTGTATGATCTTAGTTGTTGATAGCGGCTCTTCAAAGTCGGATTGGAAGTTGGAATTGCCAGATAGTGCGCCTATCTCATTCAGTACAAATGGACTTAATCCTTTTTTTGTGAATGAAAAGGAAATCACACGTGTTATTAAGGAAATACCCGAAATTATTCCCTATGCCGATGAAGTTACTGAGTTGTATTTTTTTGGTGCGGGATGCATTACGCCCGATCGTCGGGAAATGGTTTCAAATGCATTGACACCCTTATTCGAAAACGCTTACATTTCTGTTGAGAACGATCTTTTTGGTAGTGCCTTAGCGACCTGTGGTAATAAAAAAGGTTATGTAGCGACATTGGGGACGGGGTCTGATTTGAGTTTTTTTGACGGGGAGGAGCTTATGCCCTCACATAATGGAAATGGCTACGTATTAGGTGATGAGGGGTCGGGGGCATATTTTGGAAAAAACCTGGTCAGGCTTTTCCTATATGGCCGTATGCCGAAAGATCTGAACGAAAAATTTGCGAACAAATACAGAATCAATAAAGAGATTGTCATCAAAAATGTTTATCAAAAAGAACGTCCAAATGCTTTCTTAGCATCTTTTGCGCCGTTCATGTCCGATAATATTACCCATCCCTATATTATAGATCTGGTAAAGAGTGGATTCGAAGAATTTGTTCAAGCTTCGATTTTGACCTATCCAGACTATAATAAATATGCATGTCACTTTGTGGGTTCTATTGCGTATAGTTTTGATTTAATCTTGCGGGAAGTCTGTGAAGCACATCAGATACAGGTAGGGACCATTTTAAAATCTCCTATCAACGAGCTTTTTGATGCGGTATTGGAAAGAGAAAGTAATTCATTGTTAAGTCTTTAAAATAATTAAATATGATTATTGCAACTATTATGGTGTATATGTCAATGTTATTTGGCAATCCCAACTTTTATGATTTTAAGTTTACGACACTTGAAGGGCAAGAAGTGAAAATGTCCGATTTCAAGGGGAAGAAAATATTGATCGTGAATACTGCCTCAAAATGTGGTTTCACAAAACAGTACAAAGATTTGGAGGAATTGCACAAGACCTATGGCAATAAGCTCGTTATTATTGGCTTTCCGGCAAATAATTTTGGACAACAGGAACCGGGTTCAAATGCGCAGATTCAAGAGTTTTGTGAACAAAATTATGGTGTTGATTTTTTAATGGCCGAAAAGGTCGATGTAAAAGGAGATCAAATTTCACCCTTGTTTAAATATTTGACCGCTCAGGAGAACCCAGATTTTAAAGGTGATATCAAATGGAACTTTGAAAAGTTTTTGATTGATGAGAACGGCAAACTTGTCCATCGTTTCCGTTCTGCGACGAATCCGCTGGACCCTGCTATTGTAAACTGGGTGGAAAACAAGAAATAGTAAAAATAACAAAGTAAAAAAGCTGCNNGCAGCTTTTTTACTTTGTTATTGTCCAGTTGATCCGAAGGCTCCTGGTTTTGCCATAAACCGGGACAAGGCTCTATTTGATGGGTTTGGCTTTCGTTTATTTATTAAACTTTTGCCTATTTGATGTAAGCCGTTGCCTATTCAATGTAAGCATCGTACAGGGCGCTAATGCAGTCTTCAAGCAAAGGGTTGAAGTCATCGCTGTCGGGAATATTGCAGCCGTTTGTAATGACAATAAAGCCATATTTCTTTGCAGGGTTGAAAAATAGTGCACTATAAAGCCCGTAAGCCGAACCCGTATGGCCTGTCAAAGTAATCCCCGGTATAATTTTAGAATTATTCATCATAGCTAATCCATAGCCCGATTCCTTATTTACAGCGGTCTGCATAATCTTCGCATACTTTTTATCGATGATGTTTTTTCCCTGACTATGGCCGTAATTCATATGCATCATCATATATTTAGCTAAATCTAAGGCAGATATTTTCATTCCACCTGTCGGAGAGAGCACAGGAGTGCTATAGCCCAAGATGTACTGATTGAGTTCCTCCCGACGTGGATTATAGGCACTGGGTTCTTCATGCGGTGTACCTTTAGCATCAAAGGAATATAAAGGAACAAATCTTCTTTGGTCCAAAGAGTCGATACAATAACCACCATATAGGTTGAGCGGTTTGAGGATATGGTTAACAATATAGCTGTCGACGCGTGTATTGGTCAGTTTCTCCAGAACAGCTCCTGCCATATTAAAATTGAGATTACAATATTGGTATTGTGTGCCGGGTTCATAAAGATTGTAGGAATCTTTCCAATTGGGGTTCTTGGATGGATTGATGACATCTAGGTTGAAGTAACCGTTTTTATCATTGATACTGGAGGTATGGGAAAGGATCATCCGGACGGTGATTTTTTTGCCTGGAAAATTCGGATTTCTGATTGGGAAACCTATCAAATCCCCGAAGTCGTCGTCGAGTTTGCATCGGCCATCCGCTATTAATTGCATCAATGATGTTGCGGTGAATGACTTTGAAATCGAAGCAATCCGAAAGAGGTCATTTTCTCCGAGAGGCGTTTTGGTTTCCAAGTTTTTGTAACCATAATTTTTGTGATACTCAATTTTATTGTTTTTGACGACGACCACACTGAGCCCTACGGCATTATAGCGACGCATAATTTCTGTAAGATCATGATCAACCTGTGTGTGCTGGCCAAGCAAAACTGTGGGAACGAATAGATAAATAAAGACGGCGAGTAGGAGCTTATACTTTCTCATTGGATTGATTAGTTGGGATGTTAGTTCTGGTATAAATGTAGGAAATACTGATGAATAATAGAAATAGTTACAATGAATCCGTGCAGCATATCATAGTTGCTATACAGCTCAATCATGCTTTATTAGCGTAATAAACTATTTTTATTTAAAACTATTCTAAACAATAAAATAATATCGTATGTTTGCGCCGACAAATAATTTTTACGAACTCACAATTTATTAACATGAAAAGAACTTTTCTAGGACTTGTTTTAAGTCTAGGATTAGTAGGAGCAATTCATTTGGATGCATCGGCGCAAAGTAAGGGGATACATGGCCGTGTTAAAACCAAAGATGGTGCACCAATTGAATCGGCTACAGTAACCATAGTTTCTTTAGGTAGGTCTACTTCGACTTCAGGTGATGGAAGCTTCCATTTCTCTAATCTTCCGGATGGAACCTATACTATTCGGATCAAAAGTATCGGAAATGGAGTCGAGGAGCGTACTATAGAGGTTAAAAATGGAAAGGCGATGGCCGTGAATGTTGCTTTGAATATTTCTGAATCTCAATTGGAACAAGTGGAAGTCGTGGGCTACAACTCGCACAACAGCAAAACAGTGAATGTGGGTAAAGCAGGGATTATTGACCGGGATTTGCCGCAGAGTGTACAAATTATAAACGAACAGGTAATTGCGGATCAACAGGTTAATCGCCTGAGCGACGCGCTAAAAAATGCAAACGGTGTCGCGATGGGAGCGAACCGTGGTGGGGTCAACGAAAATTTTTACGCAAGGGGCTATAGCTTAGGCGGAAATAATATATTTAAGAATGGCGCGCGAACCAATAATGGAGGTTCGATTGAGGCGAGCACCTTAGAATCTGTCGAGATTTTAAAAGGAAGTTCTGCTTTGTTGTATGGCGGTGTATCTGGTGGGGCCGTTGTAAACCTAGTGACGAAAAAGCCTAAATTTTATTATGGAGGCGAAGCGTCAATGCGTGTAGGAAGTTATGACTTTTATAAACCAACAGTAGATGTGTATGGTCCAATCTCCAATAAGGTTGCATTCCGGGTTATCGGAACTTATGAAAAAGCGGGTAGCTTTAGGGATCAGGTCACATCAAAACGTACATATGTAAATCCTTCTGTTTTATATAAAATATCCGATAAAACTGATCTCAACTTTACATTCGATTACTTAAAAAGTGATTTTACGCCGGACTTTGGAATGGGGACCGTGGATGGTAAGTTGAATAATGAAGTTGGAAGAAACACTTTTATGAATGTGCCTTTTGCTTTCAACAGAACAAATACCTCAAACGGGCAGATCAATTTGAACCATAAGTTTAATGATTCATGGAATTTAAACGCAATAGCAAGTTACCAAACCTACGATCGTGATTACTATGGATCAGATCGGATTCAAGCGAATAAAAATGGAATTGCTCCACGGAATTTAACCCGATCCAAATCAAATGAGTTTACAGCCAATCAGCAATTGAATCTAACAGGAACTGTAAAAACAGGGGCGATCAAGCATAAGATCTTGGTGGGAGCAGATGCCGATCAGTCGCATTCAAATGCGTATGCCTATAAAATTGATGCATCTAAAAATGTGGGCGGTGTATACGATTCTATTTATGTCTTTAATCCCTCGCAAACTGCGCAGCATTTGGCTTCGGGAAATGGACTTCGGACAGATATGCCACAAGCGGATTTATTGACCAAAACAACGACGGATATCTTTCGTTATGGCGTATTTTTTCAGGACCTAATAGAAGTTACTGAACAATTTAAAGTGTTGGCTGGTATTCGCTACACGTATCAGCGTACACCGAATTCGGAAAAGTATACTTATGCGACGAATCAATCGGAAGAGATTATTAATCTAGATGGTCAAAAAAATCCGATTGGAGCAAAAGTGGATAAAGCATGGTCGCCTAAATTTGGATTGATCTATCAGCCGATCCGCTCATCAAGTGTCTATGTCACTTATGCAAATAACTTTACATCGAATTCGGGATATGATGTGAATTACCAACCGATGGCTCCCTCTATCATCGATCAGTATGAGGCCGGTGTGAAAAATGACTTTTTCAACGGTAGGTTATCCGCAAATGTTGCTTGGTATAGAATTAACAACAATCGCTTTGCCCAACAGTTATTGGTGCTTCCGAATGGAACAAGCAATAGCGATGCAAATATGAAAGAATTTTCTGGAAAGACGGCTTCAAGCGGATTGGAAGTTGATGTTACTGGAACCTTACTCCCAGGACTGAATGTAATTGCAGGTTATTCCTACAATTATATGCGTTATACCGAAACCAATCCGATTTCAAGTTATACAACCATCGTTGATGGTAAGGAGAAAGTGACTGAAATTTCTGGGAACGAAGAAAATGTACGTCTGGTAGGAACCACAGCACATACGGCTAATGGGACCGTGTTTTATACCATTCAAAATGGGACAGTTAAAGGACTGAAATTAGGTTTTTCCGCATTTTATACAGGTCGACGTAATGCAGGTTGGAATAATACTAAGATCAATGTACGCGATGGCCTCAATCGTCTGATCTCTGTTAGTCCATTTACGACCATAGATTTCTCCGCTGGTTATGCTTATAAAAACTGGAGTATTTTGGGTAAATTATCCAATATTACCAACGCGTTTAATTATTATATCCATGAAAACTATAGTGTGAATCCGATTCCACCGCGTAGTTTTATGGCAACGCTAGCGTATAAATTCGAGAAGAGGTAATATTGCTCTTCGATCCAAAAAAAAGGAGTCAGCAACATGCTGACTCCTTTTTTTATGCTGGAATTTCAATAGATGCCCCTTTAGGACGCATTGAAATCAATATACTCTTTCTGGATACAGGCTATAAATTCGCCTAATGCACTGTTTTTACTTTTTATATTAGAGACCAGGATCACTTCTGTTTTGCTATCCATATCTTCAAGCTTCATGATTTTTAGGTTTAAATGCGGGTATTGTTTGATGGTGGAATAGGGGACGACTGCCAGGCCCAACCCCTGTGCTACCAACTCAAGGATGGAAGACATCGAATTGCTCTGGTGTACAATCTTAGGTTCGAAGCCCATGCGATTACAGGTGTTAATAACAAGCCGGTGATATTCGGAGGCGTATTTCTGATTGAAAGAAATGAAACTTTCATTAAAAAAGTTGATCGCATTAAATTCCACCTGTGAAGGACCTACAATCACCATAGGGTCTTCGAAAAGAGGAGTGGTCAGCAATTCATTTGAATAAATTGGAGCGCGCATGATGCCTAGATCCAATTTTCCATTTTCCAACGCCAGCTTCTGCTTCTGTGTCGAAGTTTCAAAAAGACTAACCCTTAAGTATGGAAACTTTTGTTGAATTTGCTTCAATACTGTGGCAAGCATCTTTTTTGGTGTTGAACTGATATAGCCTAGTTTGAATTCTCCGGAGATATTGTTGTGAATCTGTTTGGTGATCGTTTTGCTGTGCTCTATGTTCTGCAGAATCTCTAACACTTCCTCCAAAAAGTATTTACCTGCTTCAGTTAGCTCGACACGTTTGTTGGTCCGGAAGAAAAGAATAACACCCAATTCGTCTTCTAGATCTTTAATCTGCCGGCTTAATGGGGGCTGGGACATAAATAAGCGTTCTGCTGCTCGGCCAAAATGAAGCTCTTCGGCTACTGTTTTGAAATAAATGAGATGTCGGATTTCCATCGATACTTTTTTGGTATGAATTGATGACAAAATAAATATTTTTAATGAATTCCAGTTAGTCCTACCTTTAAATTATTAAAAATTAATGGATGAAATGCCCGATGGACTGTAAGATACAGCTGTAGGGGGAATCTATCTGAACTTTAGAGCATAAACAATTTAGAGATGAACAAAGCTACACTACAGGAGATTGAAACACGGTTTGACAATGATGTCGAACGGTTCTCAAATTTAGAAACAGGTCAAGCAACCACATTGGATGCGGTATGGAATATGGAGCTTATTACGGATGCCATTGTCAGTCTTTATCCAAACGCTCAAAATATATTGGACATTGGATGTGGGGCTGGCAATTACGACGTAAAACTATTGCAAAAATTGGAGTCTAATCCAAATGTTAGTCTGTTGGACCTGAGCCAGCCCATGTTAAATAGGGCAAAGGAACGCGTTGGAAAATTGACCAACGGAGAAATTCATTTGATTAAAGGCGACTTTCGTACTGCTGCTTTGGAAGAAGACAAATTTGATGTCATCATCGCAACATCCGTTTTACATCATCTTCGAGATGATAAAGATTGGGAAAATGCGTTTGGCAAGCTGTTCCGCTTATTGAGAACCGGGGGAAGTGTGTGGATTTTTGATTTGATTGAGCAAAATAATGAACAGCTTCAAAAATTAATTTATAGAGAAAAATATGGTGAATACTTAACTAGCCTGAAGGATGAACAGTACCGTGATCATGTTTTTGACTATATTGAACACGAGGATACACCAAGATCGCTGATTTATCAACTCAACTTATTGACACAAGTTGGCTTTAAAAATGTTGATGTTTTACATAAAAACCTTTGTTTTGCTTCTTATATGGGATTCAAATAGGCGCTGGAAAAAAGTGTAAAATAAATAAGGCGATACGGGGAGTATCGCCATAAAATCACACTAACTATTAAAAAACCTATAGGACTAGGAATTTACAAATTCAATAAACCAATGTATGTCTCATCCCACGCTCCTCTACTTTTATTCCTCGTCACATGCGAGATGTCAAATAAATAATAAAATGTAATTATTAAGGTCAATACTTTAAAAAAATCAAGTATTTCCATTGGTTTACGTAAAGATATGTCTTTATTTTTTAAATACAAATAAAAATGATGAAAATTGAAAAATTATTATTATTTGACCGTTTTTAAGAATTCTTCCCAGGCGATCTGATCTGTTTTGAAGGTCAAATCTTCCGTTAACACCGATTCAATCGGTACCCATCGAAAAGACTGAAGCTTATTATCTTCAGGTTTCTGATCAGGATCGAAGTCAAAGGCTTTGGTAGTCGTTCTGATCTGAATAGCTGAGGTATTCTTGACCTGATAGTAAATCGATATGATTTGGCTATCGTTAAAACTTGATTTCTCATAAAAGTCTGTGGTGTAAATATGTTTAACCACAGCAATGTCAAAAGCACATTCTTCCTGATACTCCCGGATCAAAGCATCCAATAAGCCTTCTCCGTATTCTAAGCCCCCACCAGGGAATTTGGTAAATGAAACATTTTCCGTTCTTTCGTCGCTGATCAATACCTCTTGATTTTCATTGATCAATATTCCGTACACTCTTACGTTAAATGGAAACATGGATTAATTATGTTTGTATATATTTTAGTTTCTGTCTTTTACAGTGGCATAAAACCATTGTCTACTGCAAATTCATCCAATCCGATATAAGAATAATGTCTCGGAAGAAACCAGCCAATTGCTTCCATGATGTTGGTGAATTCTTTTTCAGTCCTGAATTGGTTCGCAGCGATATTGAATGCCAAATCTTGTGAAGCATTTTCTTCATCTTTATAATTACGCGCAATGAGCATCACCTTTGCATTCTTTACGCCATAATAATCTAAAAATTCACGTAATTGGTTGCGGACAGCCTGTGGAAGAATGGTCTCGGCAGGTTGCCCCACTAATATTTCTTCATCTTGACCGATAATCGTTTGTTCATTTTTCTTTGAGAAAACACTATCATCTGTATAAAACTCTCCGTTTAAAAAGTAGTTAACCAAGTCGCCGTAGGTGAATACCCAGTCGGGGTTTTCATTTTGTGTATTGATAGCAATACCAAAACCTTTTGGCAACACGAAATCCTTCAGCCGATTTTTAATGACAAAGGCCTGAAAGTTCTGATCTTTCGGAACACTTTCGAGTTGAAAATAGGGGAACCCATCAGGACCAACAACCACTTCTGTTTCTGCTAATTTTAAGGTGCATTCAGCAATATTAGCCAGAAAAATATCACGCCACTCTTCATCCCGCTCTTCAAAGGGAACTTCCATCAGGCTATTTATTATAATCGTTTTTTCCAGGTCTCCCAAACGATTATCATTCGCATTGTTGCTATCGTCAAATAAATGTATTGTACTCATCTCGGATTGTGATTTTTTGATTTGCTGGTAAAAGTAAAAGAATATTTATTAATTAACGACGTTTTCTTGATTTCGAACCGCCTTTTCGTTGATTGTTTTGGCTGCTAGAACGCATTTTCTCCCAGCTCAATAAATAAGGATGTTGATCGTCAATTTTAATTTGCCGTTTTAAGGATAACTGTAATTTTATCCACTTTTCATTGTCCTCCGCATCGCAAAAGGTAAATGCTTTTCCCTCTGCTTCCGAACGACCTGTTCGACCGATTCGATGCGTATAGAGCTCGGCGGAATCCGGAATTTCGTAGTTGATGATAGCTTCTAGGTCCGGAAAATCTACCCCTCGAGCCAAAAGGTCCGTCGCAATTAATACACGTACCTCTTTTTGTCTGAATTTAGTAATAATCTCTTCTCGTTTTTGCTGCGCTATATCGCCATATAATGCCGAGCAAGAAATGCCATTTCGATCTAAATCTGTTGCGATGCGTTCGACAGCATGAACTGTTCGCGTGAAAACGATTACTTGCTGTGCAATACGGTTTTCAAGGAGATAACGCAGAAGGGTCTTTTTATCATTTTTATCAACATAGAGGACAGATTCTTCTATTTGACCCTTTTTGGCCGTTGTTTCTAGGTTAATCTCAACAGGGGTACTTAATCTTTTTCGAACAATTTTTTCGATTTCAGGGGTTTTCGTAGCTGAACTGAAAATGGTTTGTCTCTCAGCAGGCAATGTGCTGATGATTTTATTGATTTCTTTCGTGAAACCGAGATCTAACAATTGATCGAATTCATCGATCACCAGGATATCTATCGTTTTTAGATCGATAATGCCTTGTTCAATAAAATCCAGCAAACGTCCTGGAGTCGCAAGGACCATCTGGGCTTTCGGATAAACGTCGAGTTGACTTTCATAAGTTCCGCCACCATAGAAGCTGGCGATAGTCAACTCCATTCCATCGATAAGCCCCGATATGCGCTGTTTGGTCTGTATACAGAGTTCGCGTGTAGGAAGGAGTATAAGGACCGATAAATGATCTGCGGTAATCTTGGTTCGTAAACGCTGAATAATGGGGATAGCGTAAGCCTCCGTTTTTCCCGTGCCGGTTGGGGCAATCGCCAAACAGTCTCTACCTTCCAAAATGGCAGGGATAGCTATTTCTTGAATAGGTGTAAGCGAAGAAAGCTTTTGTTTTTCAAGATTAGCGACAAGGATTTTATCTAGTTTAAGTGCTGAAAAATTCAAAATGATGAATGTAAGACCCAAAAATAAAAATTAAAAAGGACAATGGTGTTTTTGCCTGCTGATTGGAATTAAAAATCTGTAAAAATTAGGATTTTTTGTCAAAAAGTACTAATTTGAGAAATTAGAATATTCTATTTCAAATCTGAATTATTGATTATCAATTTATTTGATAAACACCAATTATATAGAATAATATTTTTGTTAAATTTGTTGAAACAAAAAAGAATATGTTTGATACTGCATTTGACCAAAACAATGAATCTATTTCCACTTTGAGCTTTGACGAGTTCAAAAAGATTATTGTGAATGATTATCGAACTGCCTTAGAAAGTCGTTACGTGAGTTTATTGGGACGTAAAGAAGTGCTTACAGGTAAGGCTAAGTTTGGTATTTTTGGCGATGGAAAAGAATTGGCACAAATCGCGATGGCTAAAGTTTTCAGAAATGGGGACTGGCGGTCGGGATATTACCGTGACCAAACATTTATATTTGCTTCTGGCATCAGTGATGTCTATCATTTTTTCTCTCAATTATATGCCCATCCCGATGTTGAGGCAGATCCTTCTTCTGCAGGAAGGCAAATGAACTGCCATTTTGCCACGCGTGTTGTGGACGACCAAGGTAACTGGTTGGATCAAATGGTTCAGAAAAACTCGTTTTCAGATATTTCGACCACTGGCGGTCAGATGGCAAGATTGCTGGGCTTGGGCCTGGCTTCTAAGTTGTATAAGCAGAATAGAAATTTAGACTATCTATCTTATTTTTCAAATAAAGGAAATGAAGTTGCATTCTGCACTATCGGAAATGCTGCTACTTCTGAAGGCGTATTTTT
Organism: Sphingobacterium sp. UBA865; assembly: GCF_002295765.1. NCBI lineage: Bacteria > Pseudomonadati > Bacteroidota > Sphingobacteriia > Sphingobacteriales > Sphingobacteriaceae > Sphingobacterium > Sphingobacterium sp. UBA865. The sequence goes on from NZ_DBGB01000026.1 coordinate 83,103, forward strand.
TGAAGTCATCAACGCCGTAGGTGTTCACCAGATTCCAACAGTGATTTCTATTTGGGATGATGGGTATGGGATATCTGTGCCTAATGAAATTCAAACAACAAAAGGAGATATCTCCGAAGTCCTCAAAGGTTTTCAGAAGGAAGACCTAACAAACGGGATCGAGATATTCAAAGTGAGGGGATGGGATTATGCGGGTTTATGTGAAACCTACGAGCAGGCCGCCCAAATTGCTCGCGAAAAACATATTCCATGTCTGATTCATGTGACCGAATTGACGCAGCCTCAAGGACACTCTTCTTCAGGTTCACACGAACGGTATAAATCGCAAGAAAGATTGCAATGGGAAACTGATTTCGATTGTATCGCGAAAATGAAAGAATGGATCGTAAGTTCTGGTATTGCTACCACAGAAGAATTGGATCAATTGGATCAACATGCTAAAGACCATGTTCGTCAAGAACAAAAACGAGCTTGGGCCGATTATATTAAAACATTGAGCATCGAAGCTCGGGAAGCTATTGATTTACTTCAGGGTATTCCAAATGAGCGGGCTGATTTTGCGTCAAAGAAATTGCAATCGATGGTTGAGCCTTCTTTGAAAGAAGTTTATGGCCAGGTTCGCAAGGTGTTGCACGAGCTTAAAGGTCAGCATAGCGATGGGCGCCAGCAATTATTAAATTGGTACAAAGAGAAGCAGGAACTGAATGAGAAACGTTATAATTCAAAATTATTTACAGATGGTGTAGATTCACCTGCTCACGTGACGGTCGTACCTGCAGTCTACAGTGAAGAAGCTAAAGTGGTCGACGGACGTGAGGTCTTGAATCTATGTTTTGAAGAGAACTTCCGGCGTGACGAACGATTATTGGCGTTTGGAGAGGATGTCGGTAAGATTGGAGATGTGAATCAAGGTTTTGCAGGTTTACAAGAAAAGCTGGGTGTGCATCGTGTATTTGATACCGGTATTCGGGAGAATTCAATTATAGGAAAAGGACTAGGTTTGGCAATCCGTGGACTTCGCCCAATTGCTGAGATCCAATACCTGGATTACCTAATCTATGGTATTACAGTAGCAAGTGATGATTTGGCAAGTTTAAGTTATCGCACCTTTGCAGGTCAGAAAGCACCATTAATTATTCGTACACGTGGCCATCGATTGGAAGGTATATGGCATTCCGGATCGCCCATGTCAGTAATTTTAGGATCTTTGAGAGGTCTGCATGTATGTGTGCCGCGTAATATGACCCAGGCAGCAGGTATGTACAATACGTTGTTCCGCTCTGACGAACCTGCTATCGTTGTCGAATGTCTGAATGGGTATCGTCTAAAAGAGCGTCTACCAGAAAACGTTGGTGAATTTACTGTGCCAATCGGTTATGCCGAATGTGTTAAAGAGGGGCGGGATATCACGGTGGTATCCTATGGGTCAACTTTACGTGTTGTTGAAGAAGCGGCCGTGGAATTGGAACGTTTGGGGATATTCATCGAAATTATTGATGCACAAACATTGCAGCCTTTTGACAAAGGAAAACTTTGTGCTGAATCGCTGAAGAAAACAAATAAACTACTTATTGTGGATGAGGATGTGCCCGGTGGGGCCTCAGCTTTCATCTTGCAAGAGATATTAGAGAAACAAAATGGCTACTATCTATTGGATAGTCAGCCGAGGACACTGACTGCAAAAGCACATCGTCCGCCATATGGCTCAGATGGGGATTATTTCTCGAAGCCATCTTCTGATGATGTTGTCGAGACAGTGTATGCAATTATGCATGAAGCTAATCCAGAAAAATATCCATCTATGTTTTAATAGATGGATATCTTTTTGCTTTACTAAGCTAAATATTCCAACGGCTGGGATGATATTTTAATTGAATATACTCGCAGCGCCAATCATAGCGGCTTTTTCACCAAGTATTGCTGTATAAATTTGAAATCTTTCAAATTCACTTCGGTCACCAATGAAAATAGGTAGCGCTTTGGCGATATTGCCACCGACTATAAATATTTCAGCAGCATGTTTCTCTGCGAAGAACTGCATAAAATCAAAGAGATGTTTAGCATATTCATCTTTGATGATTTGAAATTCCTTAGTTTCCCGATGATGATCTAAAATATCTTTAAGTCCCGTAACATCTTTTCCTGCTACTTCTTTGAAACGTTTGATGAACCACCGTGTGACAAGAAATTCTTCGAAAATACAATCTTCGTAAGGGCTGTTCCATAGGGCGGCATCATAGGCTTTTTCACCTTGATTCCATACCGCAGATCCAAGTCCAGTACCCAACGTAATTCCTAATATCCGCTTGTTTGTTTGCAAGTTCTGTACGAATATTTCACCTTGTAGGAAGGCTGCTGCGTCATTGATAAAGTGGATAGACGTAGGCGGAAGTCCCAGCTCTTCAGCTAAAAGCGCTTTGACATCCTTGTTGTACAGATTGTCATATTTGCTTTGTCCCTGTATCTTAGATATTCCATTTTCGTAGTCAAAGGGTCCCGGCATAGCAATGCCGATGAACTGAATAGGAGCCGGTGAGGTGGCTATGATATCGCGTATAGCTGATGCCCACGTTTGTAAAATCGTTTTAGCATCTCCTTGAGAAAAAACGTGGTTTCTGGCCACGTTTTCTAAGTATATATTCCATTGTTTTGTGTCAATGATACAGGCAGAAATATGTGTGCCTCCAATATCAACACCTACGACATAATTATCTTGCAGCATGTTTGTAACTTTGATTTTTAAGTAGATGATCCGCGATTACAAGTGCTGCCATAGCTTCCACAATAATTACTGCTCTCGAAACAACACAAGGGTCATGTCTCCCCTTGCCACTTGCAATAGCAGGGTTGCCATGGATATCCACTGTTTCTTGATCTCTCATGATAGTGGCAACAGGCTTAAATGCTACTTTGAAAGTAATATCCATACCATTTGAAATCCCGCCCTGAATCCCTCCAGAAAAGTTGGTATGTGTGTGCACTCGATTTAAATCATGGTCATCTGCTACAAATATATCATTATGTTCGGAACCTCGCAACTCCGAACCTGCAAAACCTGAACCATATTCAAAACCATGTACCGCATTGATGCTCATCATTGCTTTAGCAAGGTCTGCATGGAGCTTATCAAAGACCGGCTCGCCTAATCCAACAGGCACATGTCTGATGACAGCCGAAATACGTCCGCCAACAGTGTCACCTGCTTTTCTGACCGAGTCGATAAACTCAACCATTTCGTTTGCTGTTGCTGGATCTGCACAACGTGCGATGTTGGCTTCCCGCAACTCAAGCAAAGCTTTGAGGTCTTTGGTATCTACATTTGGCGCCTCAATAGTACCTACTCCCGAAACGTGGGCAAAGATTTCGATGCCAAATTGATTCAGAAAGCTTTTTGCTACAGCACCAGCAGCAACACGGGCAGCGGTTTCCCTCGCTGAGGACCGTCCACCGCCACGATAGTCACGTATGCCATATTTCATCTGATAAGTGAAATCAGCATGGGAAGGTCTGAAAATATCTTTGATATGGGTGTAATCTTTCGAACGCTGGTCTTCATTTGGAATAACAATTGCTATTGGTGTTCCCGTTGATTTGCCCTCGAATACGCCAGATAAGATTTGTGCAGTATCACTTTCTTTTCTTTGTGTCGTGATCTTAGATTGACCGGGTTTTCGTTTGTCGAGCTCAGACTGGATAAATTCCTCGTCTATTGTTATATTTGAAGGGCAACCATCAATAATTACACCTATAGCTTTGCCGTGTGATTCGCCGAAAGTGCTAATTCTGAATAAATCGCCAAATGAATTTCCTGCCATAAAAATTAAATTTCAATAAACTTAGATAAATTTGCCTTTAAATGCAATTCTAAAGCACCAGACTGAATACAAATTATGAGTCTGTAACTCGAAGATGGCCTAGTAGATTACATTACAATTTTTGTCCCAAGCTAAAAGGCTATCTGGGAGATTGTATCATAAAACAGAGATTAATATTGATGTTAATCCCTGTTTTTGATATGTTAGTCAATTATAAAAGCTTGCGCTTGTAAATGTTTCCAAAAATCAGGATATGACTTTTCTACAACTTGAGGTTCAGCAATCTTGATTTGGTCAAAAACTAAAGCCAAAGGTGCGAATGCCATCGCCATGCGGTGATCCTCGTAAGTCTCGAAGGTCACATCTTCTGGTTGATATACACCTGCAGTTTTCAGATGGTATGTGTCACCATCTTCGATCAATTCAGCACCGAACTTCGCGATTTCGGTCTGCAATGCAGCAATACGGTCGGTCTCTTTAATCTTTAAGGTTTCTAGACCTGTAAAGGAAACATCACGTTTTAAAGCAGCTGCGACAACGACTACTGTTTGCGCAAGATCAGGGCATTCTTTAAAGTCGAACAAGGTTTTGTCTGAATTGATTTCTTTTTTAGTTAAATGCAATCCATCCGATTCAAAGCTCGAATAAACCCCAAAATGTTCCATAATGCTTATGATGGCAATATCGCCCTGTAAACTATGTTGTCTTAGCCCGGGCAATACGATCGAGGCATCTGCATCAGCTAGTGCTACAATAGCATACCAATAGGATGCTGCGCTCCAATCTGGTTCGACATATATGGTTTGCTTTTCAAATGCTTGCGGTGCAATTTTAATCGCATTCTCCGTCCATTCATATTGGATCCCGACACTTTTAAGCATATCCAAAGTCATGGATACATAAGGTCTGGAAGTTAATTCGCCTTCAATCTCTAAGGTAAGTCCCTTTTTTAATGCCGGAGCAATTAATAGCAGGGCCGATATATATTGACTGCTGATATTTCCTTTAATCTTAACACGGTCTTTTCCTTGAAATAATCCGCCTTCAATCTTCAAAGGAGGGTAACCCACCTTTTTTTCATAATGGATTTCGGCACCAATTTCTTTCATGGCATCGACCAATATCCCAATTGGACGCTGTTGCATGCGCTCTGTCCCTGTCAGGATAAAATTGCCTTTAACAAGGTTGAGGTAAGCTGTAAGGAAGCGCATAGCTGTTCCTGCAGGGCCTATGTCAATTGTATTATAACCAGGTTGCGGTTCTGACGCGATTTTTAATACGCGGTTTAGAGTAACCGTATCTGCAGCCTCAGAGAGGTTGGCTATTTCAACTTGTCCTTTGCTCAGCGATTGGATAATAAGAGCACGGTTGCTCTCAGATTTTGAACCTGTGAGTTGGACCGTGCCCTGTATCTTTTTTGCAGGATGCGTCAGCGTGATGACTTGTTGATTCATTATGCTTCTGCTGTTGGTTGCTCTTGCGTATTCATGACCGCATTTTGTTTGCGGATAGATTCGTTGTGAATTAATTCCAGGAATTTCGTCGCAAATTCGCTACCCAAAGAAAGCGCTTCCGCTAATTTTGTGCGTTTTTGAACAATTTCATCCCAACGGTTAACTTGCAAAATTGTCACGTTGTTATCGCGTTTGTATTCGCCGATTTTCTCAGCAATTTTCATGCGTTCACCAATTTTTTGGATGATCAAATCATCTAATTTGTCGATGTTGCTACGCAATTCTGCTAATTTATCTTCAAATGAAGGGTTGTCCGAAGCAGCTTTACGTAACGTCAAGTGGTCGATCAACTCGGCCAATGCAGCTGGCGTTACTTGTTGTTTTGCGTCAGTCCAAGCGACAGATGGATCGATATGTGATTCGATAATCAATCCTTGCATATCCATATCCATTGCTTTTTGTGCGATGTATGGTAACAATTCGCGGTTTCCACAGATGTGACTTGGATCGTTGATGATCGGTAGGTTTGGACAAGCCGTTTTTAACTGAATCGCTAAATCCCACATTGGTTCATTACGGAATGCTGTTTTCTCGTACGATGAGAAGCCTCTATGAATAGCACCTAATTTTTTGATACCAGCACGGTTGATACGTTCCAATGCACCGATCCACAGCGATAAATCGGGGTTTACAGGGTTTTTAACAAATACTGGAATATCTACGCCTTGCAAAGCATCAGCAATTTCTTGTACAGTAAATGGATTTGCCGTTGAACGTGCACCTACCCATAGTACATCCACACCAGCAGCCAAAGCTTCTTCCACGTGTTTTGCTGTAGCAACTTCAGTAGCTGTTAATAAACCTGTTTCTTCTTTCGCTCTTTTCAACCACTCCAAACCAATTGAACCGATACCTTCAAATTCTCCCGGACGTGTACGTGGCTTCCAGATACCAGCGCGTAAAATATTTACTTTTCCGGTATTTGCCAACAAATGCGCTGTTGATACCAGCTGCTCTTCTGTTTCTGCGCTACAAGGACCTGCGATAATTAAAGGTTTGTCTCCTGTATCCAACCAAGATTTTAAAGGAGTGATGTCTAATGTATTTTTCATGTTAAGTTTGATTATCTATTTTAATATTGTCTGCGTAAATTGTTAATTATAGTTTTTCGTTTTTGACATACTCGCCCATAATATTGAAATTGACACTATGTTTGAGTACTTTACGTATAGCTGCTTCGTAGTCTGTTTGTTTTTTCCATTCTACGTCGACGAAAAAATCATATTCATTGCGTTTTCCGATTACCGGCATTGACTGAATCTTGCTCAAGTTGATATTCTGTTCAGCAAAACATTGTAAAATAGTCGCCAGAGATCCCACTGTATTTCCTGTTTGGAATGATAATGACGCTTTATTGGCATTTTTATGTTCGACAACCTCATTCGATAGTACGAGGAAACGCGTTGCGTTCTTTTTATTGGTTTCGATTCTCTTTTCTAATATTTCAAGACCATATATTTCAGCGGCCAATGTCCCTGCAATTGCCGCAGTATCCGTCAATTTTCGCTCGGCAATCATTTTTGCAGTTGCAGCCGTATCAGATCCCTCGGTTATACGTACACCTTCAAGTTCAGAAAGAAATTCTTCACATTGGCGAATGGCAATCGGATGCGATTCGATGTGTTTGATGTCCTTTAATTTTACGCCCGGCAATACCATGAGATTCTGTTGGATGTTTAGGTAAACCTCCCCAGTGATATGGAACTTGTAATCTCTCAATAAATTATAATTCGGCAATAAGCTTCCCGCAATTGAATTTTCGATGGCCATAACGATATAGTCGACTTTTCTTTGCTTCAGCAATTCACAAGTTTTTTTAAATGAATCACATTCTACAATCTCAACTTCTCTTCCGAAAAATTTAAATGCGGCCTCTTCATGAAATGAAGCCTTTGCTCCCTGTATTGCAATTTTTAAACTCATTGTTTTTTGTTCGCTATGTTGTCTCCAAAAAAAAGAGTCCCGATCATTTGAACCGGGACTCTTCTTGTTTGTATTTTTTATGATTTATACACAATCTAATCCCGGCTCTTATTTTTAAAATAAAAGAAGTTAAAATAGAAATATGTATATGTTCTGTTCATCCTGTTGTTGTTTGACATTTCAAATGTACGAATGTTTTTGAAATATCAAAGAAAAAAATAATTTTTTATTAAAAATATCTGATTTATTTAATGGTTTTTTGACGCATTTTTAATGTGTTTTTCTAGCATAATTTTATTGGTTTATTGTTATTTTTTTTTGAATATTTATTTTGTTATAATGTTGTAAATAAGTTATTTGTATTTTTTTTACAACAATTTTATTCTCTAATAAGCTTTAGTTTTTAGCTATTTTATGCACCAAAATTGATTAGTTTTTTGTGTGTTTTTTAGCTATATTTTTATATTAAATTTATGTGTTTTTAATGTTAATATAATCGCTTTTTTTAGCTGTTTTGTTAAAGAAGTATTTTACTACCTTTGGGCAAACGCTGGATTTTATGCTAAAACGAATTAATTTTTATATGTGTGGCAGTGTGATCTGTTTGTTGTTGACAGGTTTCACTTTTAAAGGAGAGGAAAAGGACGCGAAAGTAAAGCGTGTTATTGATGGCGATACCTTTGTCATTGAAAATGGAACCCCAAAAGGGGAGAAAGTTAGGTTAATAGGGGTAGATGCTCCGGAAACGAGACGTACTGCGCGGAAGGAAATCGGGTACTATGGTCAAGAAGCGAAACAGTACTTAACGGCGATGTTGAACGGGAAAAGTGTGAAGTTGGTCTTTGACGTCGGAAAACGGGATCGGTATGGAAGACTTCTTGCCTATGTGTACGTTGGAAAGAAGTTTATCAATCGGGATTTGGTTGAACAAGGGTATGCAGTATCCTATACGCTGGCACCAAATGTACAATATGCAGAATTATTTGTAAAATTGGAACGTCAGGCTCGTCAGGAGAAGCGTGGTCTTTGGCGATAAATGAAATTTGAATCATGATTTTTGTTTTATTAAGTGTCATCTGCAGCGTTACCGTCGCTGTTTTATTAAAATTGGCAAAACAAAATGGAGTCGAAACCAAACAGGTTATCGTTTGGAATTACCCCATGGCAGTTGCACTGACCTATTTTGTCTTACAACCAGATCTAAAATCGCTGGTATGGGATGCAATGCCGATGACGTTGTATACGAGTTTGGCGGTATTACTTCCGGGAATGTTTGTTTTTATTGCTTTGTCCATTCGCTATAGCGGTCTGGTCAAGACAGAGATCGCACAGCGCCTATCGTTGTTCATTCCCTTGCTTGCATCATTTTTCTTTTTTCATGAAAAAATGGAAGGACACAAGATGCTGGGAATAGCCCTTGGTTTATTGGCCATCCTGTGTTCTATTGGTTGGCAAAAGAATCAGCATGTTAGCTCGGCAGACAGCCGTTATAAAGCGCTTTACCCGTTATTGGTATTTATCGGTATGGGCATAATTGATATCCTCTTCAAACAGGTTGCCTTGCATGTCAATATACCTTATATCAGTTCCCTATTTATTATCTTTGTGATGGCGATGTGTATTGCAATGGTGCTATTGCTGTATTTCCTTTTTGTGGAAAAGCAACATTTTTCAAAGCAAGCTATGGGCTATGGATTGGTTTTGGGTGTATTTAACTTCTTTAACATCCTTTTCTATATGAAAGCGCATCGTGCGCTACCAGAAAATCCATCAGTTGTATTTACGGGGATGAACATTGGTGTGATTTCATTGGGTGCATTAATCGGCGTCTTATTTTTTAAGGAAAGGTTATCGTTGTTGAATTATTTAGGCATAGCGCTTTCTATTGTTTCAGTTTTAATCATAGCATATCTATGAGTTTATTTGAAGATACTTACCGGACTATTGAAGCAAAATATGAGGGAATTTTTAGGGATAAAGGCAGTAAGTTTATTGCATATGCTTTTCCTTTTAAATCCGAAGATCAACTAAAAGATCTGATTTTGGAAGTGAAAGCGATTCATCCGAAAGCGAGGCATCATTGTTGGGCTTATCGCCTCACACCAGATCGTGCGGTCTTTCGTGTGAATGATGATGGAGAACCTTCGGGAACTGCAGGACGGCCTATTTTAAACGTTCTGCTGTCTATGGATGTCACCAACGTTATCGTAATTGTCGTTCGTTATTTCGGCGGTACCTTGTTGGGGGTTCCAGGCTTGATCAATGCCTACAAATCAGCAACCCAAGATGCTTTGACCGAAGCCGAGATTATCGAGCGTACAGTGAATGACCATTATAGTATTACCTTTGATTACCTGCATATGAATGATATTATGCGGATCATAAAGGAAGAGGGCGTGGAAATTGAAAAGCAGGAATTTGATAATCGGTGTTATTTGGAGTTTGAAGTCCGAAAAATGCAGGTCAATCGAATTGTGGATCGGTTTTCCAAAATAGAAGGCTGTCAGTTAACCTATTTGTATACAATATGATCAACGAATCGGAATTGATTTTAAACGCAGATGGAAGTATATATCATCTGAATTTGCTGCCGGAAGATCTGGCAAGTACAGTAATTACTGTTGGCGATCCAGACCGTGTAGCCAAAGTATCGAAGTACTTTGACCGGATTGAACTCAAAAAAGGGAAGCGTGAGTTTATTACGCATACCGGCTATCTGGGAAATAAACGGTTGACGGTAATCTCAACAGGTATAGGTACTGATAATATTGACATTGTGTTGAATGAACTGGATGCACTAGCAAATATTGATTTTGCCAATAGAACAGTAAAGTCGACGCTCAGCTCATTGCATATTGTACGCATTGGAACATCTGGAGCAGTACAACAAGATGTCGAGATGGGAACTATTTTAGCTTCTGCTTATGGAGTAGGTCTTGATGCCTTGATGAACTATTATCGGGGATCTTACGACGGCGAGGAGCAGGCGCTTCAGGTAGAACTAGCCAAATATTTCTCTGCATTAAACCTAAACCCCTACGTTGCGAAAGCTGGTGCAGGCCTTTTGGATCGAATTGCCTTTGATTTACCGAAGGGAGTTACGTTAACTGCGCCCGGATTTTATGCTCCGCAGGGAAGGACTGTCCGCTCCACGAATACGATTCCTAATTTTATAGATTTGATCAACTCCTTTCAATATAAAGGTCAGCGCTTCACCAACCTGGAAATGGAAACAGCTGGTATTTATGCGTTGGCTAATATGTTTGGACATCAAGCTTTATCCATCAATGCGATCTTGGCAAGTCGGGTAGATGGCCGGTTTTCTTCCGCACCTGAAGAAGTTGTTGATAAGGCCATACAGCTCGTTTTGGAACGCATTTAACAATTTTTCTGCGTCATGCAGAGGCGATGATAGTTTTTCTCAATGATGCGGTAAAAGAGTTGAAAAGAATTAAATATTGATTCAAATAGAAAAGGAGTNNACTCCTTTTCTATTTGAATCAAATTTAAGCATGATAAACAGTAAAATGGTGAAACTCCATAAGGATGAACCACCATAACTAATAAAAGGCAGCGGAATACCGATAACCGGAACAATACCGATGGTCATACCGATATTGATGAATAAGTGAAAAAAGAGAATGGACGCTACACCGTATGCATATATCCTGGCGAAGGCTGAACGCTGTCGTTCGGCTATATGAATAATGCGAAGCAGTAGGGTGAGATAGATAAGTAATAAGGTAACCGATCCAACAAATCCCCATTCTTCTCCAACGGTGCAAAAAATAAAGTCCGTGCTCTGCTCAGGTACAAAGTTGTATTTTGTTTGCGTTCCCTGAAGGTAACCCTTGCCTAGGAGCTGCCCTGATCCAATTGCAATCTTCGACTGATTCAAATTATATCCTTTTCCTTTAGGGTCTTCCATTTTACCCAGGATAATGTCAATACGGTCACGTTGATGAGGTTGTAGCACATGCTCATACACCAGGTCCACACAGAGAATAAATACAGCGCATGCAGCAAAAAGTATACTGAGATTGATAATGTATTTTCTTCTCTTGCGGTAGTTCCACATGACAAGGCCAATAAGCAATGCTAAAATCAAGATAAGTATCCAAGGATTGACCAATAAAGAAAGAACAAAAAGTAAAATGCAGAGCCCGCCAAATATAAGCAGTTCATTATTTACATAGCCTTCACGATAGAATACAAAAATCAACGAAAAGAACGCAAGGGCAGATCCCGTATCGGGCTGCAGCATAACTAAAAATACAGGAAATAAGACAATACCGGCTCCCATGGCCAGTGTCTGCATGGTCGGTGCTTTATTGCTCTGAGCGCTCAAAAAGTTAGCTAAGAGCAGACAGGTCGAAAGTTTGGCAAACTCAGAAGGTTGTAAGCGGAAAAAACCTAGGTCAATCCACGCTTGGTTTCCGCCGACATTTCGCCCTACCACGAGCACGATGACAAGCAATACAGCTGTTATACCATAAAATATCGGTGAGGCGGAACTGAAAAATTTCGCGTCTATGATGAGAATGGATACCCCTAGAATAATTGCGGAAACAAGATATAAAGACTGTTTTCCATAATTGGTTCCTAAGGTAAAGAAATTGGGCATTTCAGGATTAAACACCGCTGCACGGATATTGAATAAGCCGATTAAGCATAGCGCAAGCCAAAGCGTGATGGTTAGCCAGTCTATCTTTCCAAAAAAACTTGTTTTTTGATTATTCATATCTTCTCTTTATCTCGCTATGGTGAACAATTGTTTCCTTTGGTTTTGTTAAAGCTGCCAGCTGGCGTTTTGATTTTAACGTGTCAGTTTTCGATTTGACTGAGTCTGTCTTTTTTACATCTTTAGTCTTTGGATCCACAACTTTTTTGGGTGCAGGAAGAAAATTTGCTTTATAAATGCGGTCCTGAATATATTTTGGCGCAGTTATCGTGTCTTTGAGGTATTTCTCAACCATCATACTTGCGATAGGTCCTGCCCAGGTTCCACCGTAACCCGCGTTTTCAACAAAGACAGCAATAGCAATTTTAGGGTTTTCTCGTGGGGCAAAAGCAAAGAAAACGGCATGGTTTTCACCATGTGGGTTTTGCGCTGTACCTGTTTTTCCGCACATTTCGATGCCCGGGATACGATTGGCCCAAGCGGTACCTTCGGGTGTATTAACAGCATCACTCATCCCTTGGATAACAACAGGATAGTACCGCTCATCCACTCCGGCACTGACTTTTTCGGTAAATTCCTTCTTGGCAATTTTCTGTGCACCAATACCTTTAATCAAATGGGGCCTGTAATAAAAGCCTTTGTTGGCAACGATAGCCATAATGTTGGCCATTTGCAACGGTGTTATTCCCATTTCCCCTTGTCCGATTGATAAGGAGATATTGAAACTTGAACGCCATTTATCGTTACCGTATCTTTTGGTATAAAAATCTGATGTCGGCAGTAAACCCGGCTTTTCACCCGGTAGATCAATGCCTAGTTTATGGCCAATTCCAAACTGTGTCACGGCATTGCGCCATAGATCGTAGGCCTTAGGTCCCGAAAGCCCACGTCCGTCGATCATCTTAGCATAGGTAAAACCATAATAGGTATTACATGATACGGCTACAGAGCGCTGTAATGTGGTTGATCCATGATAGTGCGTACAGCCCATCCAGCCGCGTCCACCACCATAGCTGTATCCATGTGGGCAGAAAAATACGGTATTACGATCAATAACACCAGCCTGCTGCGCAGTCAATGCTGAAACAACTTTAAATACAGAGCCTGGAGGGTAGGAGGCTTGAATAGGGCGGTTAAAAAGTGGTTTGGTTTCGTCTTTCAATAATTTCATATAATTATTGCCAGACTGCCTGCCGACCATCATGTTGGGGTTGTAACTCGGGCTACTGACATAGGCCAAGATTTCACCCGTTGCAGGCTCAATGGCAACTATGGACCCCAATTTATTTTTCATGAGGTTCTCCCCAAGAATCTGAAGGTCTTTATCCAACGAGGAAACCAGTCCTTCCCCTGCAACAGCAAGTGTGTCGTATTTCCCTTCCATAAATACCCCTTTCGGACGGTTCAGCGCATCAACCATTAAGTTGTTGACACCGCGTTTTCCACGAATAAGGTCTTCATAAGAACGTTCTACTCCACTGCGACCAATGTAGTCACCACTACGATAAAACCCATTGGAGCGTTCAATATCTTTATCATTTACCTCACTTACATATCCTAAAAATTGAGCTGCTATGCTGTCGGGGTAACTTCGGATTGTTCTTTTTTGAACATAGAAACCACGAAATTGATATTGGTATTCCTGATATTGAGCCCATGTCCGTACAGACAGCTGTTTTTCAAAAATAGATGCACGGTAAGGCGAGTGCACTCTTGCCTTTTCCATCCGTTTGATAAAGCCCTCCTTGTCAATGTCTATCAATTTGCAAAACAAAGCGGTGTCGATTTCTTTCACCTCACGCGGAGTAACCATAAGATCATATACCGGTTCGTTCTGAACCAATACCTTTCCCTTTCGGTCCAAAATAACCCCTCTGGCGGGGTACACAATGACCTTGCGCATGACATTGCTGTTTGCGGAATGTATATAGGAATCGTCTATGATCTGTAAATAGAATAAGCGGGCCACCAAGGTCAATGTGATGGCAATAAAGATTCCTGAAACGACGTACTTACGCGCAAAAAAACTGTTCATAGAAATGAATTTCTATCCATCGATTTACTACAACCGATCTTTCTTTTTGTAGAATAATATGCTAAATAATAGCATGATAATTACTGTAAATATACAACTTAAAACGATACTCAATAAGGTGTATTGGATGTGCTGGAAGGAAAAAGATTCCAAGAGATACAAAAATGTATGATGAATCAATGTTCCGAAAAAGATGTAGGAAAAGAACCAGCGAATATTCATGAAGCCCAACATCGGGGTAAAGAAAGATTCGCGTTCTTCAACTTCAAGCGTAATTTTCATGAAGAAAATACGGAAGGCTGCCAGTGCAACACAGGCTGCGGTATTGACCCCAAGGGTATCATAAAACGAATCTACGGTAAGTCCCGTGAGAAATGCGATCAAATACACCAGGAAATTAGGTGTTCCTGTAGGAAGTAAAAAAATAAATAAGATATAAGGAAATGCAGCGACCAGATTGTAATAACCGATATTTTGAAATAGGAAAACTTGCATCCCTATCAAAACGATAAATCGAATAATATTAAATATTAAAATCCTAGCCATTGTCCTTTGTCGATTCTTCTAGTGTCTTTAATTCTTTATTTAACAGGTCTTTTACAACGTAGACATGTTGCAAGTTGGAGAAATTGGTACTCAACAATAGTCTAAGATCCAAAAAAGCGTCTCCTGAAGAGATCCCCGTCTGAATGACCGTTCCAACAAAAATTCCTTTTGGAAAATGTCCTGAATATCCTGAGGTGTACACTTTATCTCCTTTGTTGACTTTGATATGGTTTGGAATTTCCTTGACCATTGCCGCGCGGTAATCCATGCTATTGCCCCATACCAACGAGCCGAAAACCTCGGTGTGGCCTAATGTTACGGATATACGCGTATCGGGATGCAATAGGGATTGCACTGTCGAGAAGTTTTGGGAAACATTCAATACGATACCAACTACTCCTTTGGGAGCGATAACACCCATACCTCGCTCTATACCATCTTTACTGCCTTTATCGAGTGTGATCGTATTTGCCTTTTGGTGAATGCTATTGTTGATGACATTTGCAATAATAAATTCGTAACGCCCAAACTCACTGCTATCGATTGCCGGGACAGGACCGATCTTGATGCTGTCTGTTGATCGATAGGCTTGTAAGTCCTTTCTCAGTTGTGCATTTTCCTTTGCAAGTGCATCGTTGGTCTCCCCGAGGTGCAGGTAGCTTTTCCAGGAATTGACCTTTGCATACAGGCCTCCGATGATACTATTTGAAGAATTTAAAACAGAATTACGTTGGAAAGAATTGTTGGTGATCACCAAAAATAACGAGAATCCAAAAAATAGGATAAACCAGAAGAATGCATTGTATCGTCTCAGGAATAACCAAAGGTTTCTCATTTTTTAATGTGGGTATTTAATAAGCAAGCGATATAATAGTTTTGCATATTATATCGCTCTTTAATAAAATATTGTTATTAATTATCGAACGTTATGATTGCATCAAGAATTTAAATCGTCCAATATTTTTAAGTGCAATACCAGTCCCTCTTACGACAGCACGTAACGGATCTTCGGCAATATGTACTGGAAGTTTAGTTTTCGCTTGTATACGGCGGTCCAAACCGCGCAATAATGCACCACCACCGGTAAGATAGATACCTGTTTGATAAATATCCGCAGATAATTCTGGTGGGGTAATTTCAAGTGCTTTTAAGATCGCCTCTTCAATTTTTGATATGGACTTATCTAGACAATGCGCTATTTCGGTGTAAGAAACAGTAATTTGCTTAGGAACACCTGTCATCAAATCACGGCCTTGAACAGCGAAATCCGCCGGTGGTTCCTGCAACTCTGGTAGAGCAGCACCGACTTCAATTTTGATTTTTTCAGCCGTACGTTCACCGATCATGATGTTATGTTGTCTTCTGATGTATTGAACGATGTCAGAATCGAAGTTATCACCAGCAACACGAATAGATTGGTCACATACAATACCCGATAAAGCGATGACAGCAATTTCAGTGGTACCACCACCGATATCGATAATCATATTACCCATTGGTTCTTCCACGTCAATTCCGATTCCTACAGCAGCAGCCATGGGTTCGTGAATTAAATAGACTTCTTTGGCACCCGCAATTTCTGCTGAATCGCGGACAGCTCTTTTCTCTACTTCCGTAATACCGGAAGGAATACAAACAACCATACGTAGGGAAGGAAAAAACCAGCTCTTACCATTGTTTACCAATTTTACCATACCTCTGATCAGGTGCTCAGCTGCCGTAAAATCAGCGATTACTCCATCACGTAAAGGACGTACTGTCTTTATATTGTCGTGTGTTTTACCCTCCATTTGCATGGCCTGGCGACCAATGGCGATCACTTTGTTTGTGGTGCGGTCAAATGCAACAATAGAAGGTTCATCCACTACTACTTTGTCATTATGAATTATTAGGGTATTTGCAGTACCCAAGTCAATCGCAACTTCTTGCGTAAACCAATTAAATAAGCCCATCTGCTAATCCTTAAGCTATTTTAAAATAATATGCAAACCTACACAAAAAAAATTAATCTTTTTGAGGTTATACATCAAAAAAAACTACATTCTGAAAGTAAATTCTATCTGGAAAAAACTGTCTTTAAATTTAACGAATATAATCTGTAATTCTTACGTCCCGGCTGAAGTTATTTTTAATCAGACGCCGTGTTAAATTAAGAAATAAGTGGGTGTTTTTTAAATCATGGAGCACAAGGAGCAAGAATCCAAAAGTGAAAAGGTGGTTTTGAAAACTAGCTAAAGACTCAAATGCTATGAAGAGCTGATAAGCGAAGCCGTCACAACGTTTTAGAAGCCTATTCAGTAGGTTAATATGGCGAAGAGAACAGCTTCAGAAGGTTAATAAAGATAAAAGAAACAGCGGCATTATCGTTTGGGATAATGCCGCTGTCGGGCTACTGAAATATGTTTATTTAGACTCCAATAGGAAGTTAGTGGGCAGTTTCTGCTTGTTTTTCCTCTGGAGTTGGCTCATCATATTTGTGGAAGATCAAACGCACACCACTGTTTTTGGTGAAAAATTTGATCGACCAGTTTACGAATGTGATCAATTTATTTCTGAATCCATAGATGGACATCAAGTGGACAAACATCCAGGTCATCCAGCCAAAGAATCCATTGAAATGGATTTTTCCCATGTCAACGACAGCTTTATTACGACCTACCGTAGCCATGGACCCTTTGTCGAAATAGTTGAATTTCTCAGTTGGTTGATTGGACATTGTTTGAAGAATGTGTTTGGCAACATATGCTCCCTGCTGTTGCGCTACCGGTGCAACACCAGGTAAGCCACGAGGAAGATCATCTGTGATAAATGCCGAAACATCACCAATAGCATAGACCCCTGGCATATCAATAACACGGCATTGATCATCTGTCTGTATACGGTTACCACGTTGGATAATCTCCTTTTTGAAACCATTCGGATACTGCCCAGCTACACCTGCTCCCCAGATAACAGTTTTTGTTTCAATGCTTCTGCCATCGGCGAAAGTAATTGAATTGCCATCATATCCAGTTACCTGAACATTCAATAATACTTCTACACCCAAATCTTTGAGGTACTTTTCTGAATCTTTAGAAGATTTTTCAGATAAGTTGGCCAATACTTTTGGAAGTCCTTCAACCAGGTAAACCGACATCTCAGATTTTTTCAATTCTGGATAATCTTTCTCAAGAACATTGTTTTTAATTTCTGCGATTGCTCCCGAAAGTTCTACACCTGTTGGACCACCCCCAACAATAACAAAGTTCAAATTAGCTTTACGATCAGCAGGGTTTTCTATTCGTACTGCTTCTTCGAGGTTCTGTAAAACATAGCTTCGAATATTTAATGCTTCTTGTATATTTTTCATCGGCAAAGCATATTTCGTGATTTGCTGATTTCCGAAGAAGTTCGTGGTAGCACCTGTCGCAACAATTAAATAATCGTAGTCAAAATCACCAACATCTGTTCTTACAATCTTAGCCTCATTGTCTACACTTTTTACGTCAGCAAGTCTAAAATGAAAGTTGTCTTGGCCTTTGAACATTTTGCGAACAGGGAAGGAGATGGAGTCCGCTGAAAGAGTACCCGTGGCAACTTGGTACATCAATGGTTGAAAAGTATGAAAGTTATTTCTGTCCAGCAACAGAACTTCAACTTCCTTATTTTTAAGCTTTTTAGCAACTTCAATTCCTCCAAATCCAGCACCAATAATGATTACTCTTGGGAATTTTCTATTTGAACTATTGCTTGGCATATTTTTAATAGTTTGTTGTAAAAATTCGGTACAATCGAATTAAGCTGCAAATATCTTAAATTTTGGCTCAAAAAGCTAAAAAATATTTATTTATTATGCTGATATGTTGTGAATTTTATTGTAAAGAGGCTAATTCTTTCAATAATATGTTTTGTAGTTGTTTGATTTTTAGCTCTTTATAGTGTACATTGTACCCTTTGAAAAAAAAAGATGTATAGTGTCATCATTGTGTATAAAATACACAATGATGACACTATTGTAGCGCGCCTTTTATCTTGATTTTCATACCGTTGTTGTTATTGTGCAGATAAAGCTGACAGGCAAGACGGCTTTGATCATCGGCATCCGGAAGCGTGTCCAGCATGTCGAGCTCCTGATCACTCGCTGAAGGAAGCGTATCCAGGCCTTCGACAACTTCGACATGACAGGTGGCGCACAGCGCCATACCTCCACAAGTGGCCAGAATTTCATATTCGGATGCCTTTAAAATCTCCATGAGTGATAGGTTGATATCGGTAGGAACTTCCAGCGTATTTTCGGTCCCATCACGATCAATAACAGTGACTTGAATTAAATTATCGTCCATGGCTAGAATGTATTTATACCGTTTACAGTGGTGTATTTGAATGTCAATTTTTGATCTGGGTAGACAAATTTAAAAGCACTCTGACACATCAGGGCAGCCTCATGGTACCCGCAGAGAATGAGTTTCAGTTTGCCTGGATAGGTGTTGATGTCTCCAATAGCATAGATCCGCTCGATATTGGTTGAGTAATCAAGCGTATTGACCTCTATCGCATTTTTATCGATATTTAATCCCCAATCTGCGATTGGACCAAGCTTCGGCGTAAGACCATATAAGGGAATGAAATAGTCTGCATCTGTTGCGATGACTTCTTTTTCTTTATTGATTGTTTCAACATGGGACAAGTAGTCATTGCCATGAATATTGGTCAGATTGTGGGACAATAATAAGTTGATCTTACCTTGTTGGGCCAATTTGAAAACCTTTTCAGCCGAGTCCGGAGCGCCTCTGAAGGAGTCACTTCGGTGGATTAAAGTGACCTGTTGCGCAATATCTGCGAGATGGAAGGTCCAATCGAGCGCGGAATCACCGCCACCGGCAATGACGATTTTTTTATCCCGGTACTTGGCTGGGTCTTTTACCATATAATCTACGCCTTTTCCTTCAAAGAGATGAAGATTCGGAATTTCGGGCTTGCGTGGTTCAAAGCAACCTAAGCCCCCAGCGATGACAATGACCTGTGTATGAACCATCGTATGATCATTGGTTTCTACAATAAAAGAACCGTCGTCCTGTTTTGTTATATGTTCCACACGCTCGCCTAAGGTGAATGTGGGGTCAAAGGGTTTAATCTGTTCAAGCTGTTTATCGATCAACTCCTGCGCAGTGATACTTGGATAACCAGGAATGTCGTAGATAGGCTTATGGGGGTAAATCTCCGAAAGTTGACCGCCCACTTGGGGTAACACATCAATCAAATGGCAGCGCATTTTTAAAAGCCCAGCTTCAAAAACTGCGAATAGGCCAACAGGTCCTGCTCCGATGATACAGATATCCGTATTTATCATAGCTATTCTATATTTAAATTGTTATATATTGTATTCAAAATCCTTGTGAAAGCTTCGAAATCTTCGTCCGCTAGATTTTCCCAGGCCTTCATGCGAATCTCCGTAACAATTGGCGTAAGCGATGCTACTTTTAATTTTCCCTCTTCTGTCAAATGGAGGTATAGACTCCGACGGTCCGTTTCGTCAGTGATCCGCTCAGCTAGATTTTTTTTAAGGAGGATATCTACGATCCGTGTCAGTGTGGGCTGGTCTTTTCCGCATCGCTTTGCCAGTTCTTTTTGTGAAAGTTGATCTGTTTCATACAATGCCTTTAAAATGGTCCATTGGTCTACAGTAATATCAAATCCTTTCTCGGCAAAAGAAGATTGGGCGAACTGTTTTACTTTCTTGGCTGTTTGGTCCAAGATGAAAGAGTAGCGGTCAAATTTTTCGTTTAGCATACAAATATTTAGTACAACAAATATATTTAAAATATTTAGTGTGACAAGTAATTTGAATGCAATAAAAAAGGGCGTTCATTCGAACGCCCTTTTTTATTTTATCAATATCAGCTATTATGGTCTTACGACTTCAGCTTTTTTAGCAGTATTACCTTCTGCCAAATGCTTTCCTTTACGTAAGTCATATACTGAAGGTGCAGCTAAGATAATAGATGAATATGTACCTACGATAACACCGACTAAGATCGCGAATGAGAATCCACGGATAACTTCACCACCAAAGATAAACAATACAGCAAGAACAAACACGATTGTCAATGATGTGATAATTGTTCTACTTAATGTCGAGTTGATCGCATGGTTTACGACATCGCCAAGATCTTCATTATGTGCATTTGGTTTCGATACGAATTCACGTAAACGGTCAAATACAACAACTGTATCATTCACCGAGTAAGCAATTACAGTTAATATCGCTGCTACAAAGTGTTGGTCAATATCAAGTGAGAATGGAACGATACCATCCAAGATAGAGAATAATCCCAATAAAATGATCGCATCGTGAATTGTTGCAATAGCTGCTCCAACTGAATATTCCCATTTATGGAAACGGATCAAGATGTAAGCTGCAACAATGATGATGGAGAAAATTGCTGAGCTGGTTGCTCTAGATTTGATATCGGTAGCGATACTTGGTCCAACTTTTTGAGACGAAAGAATCTCATGTTTATTGGAAGCATCTACTTTCGATAGACCTTGGTTTAATTTGTCCAATACTTCTTTATCAGCAGTGTCCGAAGTTTCTTCAATATGGTAAGTTGTTGTAATGCGCAATTGATTGGCTGCACCGAATACTTTTACCTCTGTTGTTTTCTTGAAGATCTCGTCCAAGTTTGTACGTACAGCTTCTAAGTCCACAGGTTTATCATAACGAACGGTATAAGTACGTCCACCTTGGAAATCCACACCTAAACTGAATCCTTTTGTGAAAATTGATGCAGCAGAAATTAATACAGCAACGATTGAAATCGCGTAAAAGATTTTACGTTTCTGCACGAATTTGAAGTTTGCGTTATGCAACGTGTTTGCAGACCAAGGGAAAGAGACTTTGATTTTGAAATCTTTCGCCAACATCCATTCAAAGATAACACGTGTAACTAAGATCGCAGTAAACAATGAAGTAATAATACCCACCATTAACGTTGTTGCGAAACCTAAGATCGGACCACTACCAAATAAAAATAGGATAATACCAATTAAGAAGGTTGTGATCTGCGAATCCAGGATGGACGGTAAAGCATGTTTGTAACCATCAGCAACAGCCTGACGGATCGATTTTCCTAAGCCCAGTTCTTCACGGATACGTTCATAAATCAAAACGTTTGCATCGACAGCAGTACCCATTGTCAATACGATACCGGCAATACCAGGTAGGGTCAGTACAGCATTTAAGGATGCCAATACCCCCATAATGATAAATACGTTTAACAATACCGCGATGTTTGCTACGATACCCGCCGTATTGTAGTAAGCGATCATAAAGATCATTACCACGATAATACCGATAACAGCAGAATTTACACCGGCATCGATGGCAGCCTGACCCAAAGTAGGACCCACAACAGCTTCTTCAACGATTTTAGCCGTTGTAGGAAGACGACCTGCCTTCAATACGTTCGCCAAATCTTTGGTATCTTCTACCGTAAAGGATCCAGAGATTGATGAGCTACCATTTGGAATTTCACCGTTTACAGAAGGAGCAGAATAAACTACATTATCAAGAACGATAGCAATCGCATCTCTGTTTTGAGCTGCTTTTGCTGTAATTTTCTTCCATTGATGAGCACCTTCACTGTTCATTTGCATACCAACCACAGGTTGATTTTTCTCATCAAAGTTTGCTGTTGCGTCAGTGATCACATCACCCGTCAATACAGCACCGTTGTCCTGTCCAGACCCTTTAATGGCGTATAATGATAGTTGCTCAGGTGTTTTTTGCTCAGGTTTAACAGACCATAAAAGCTTTAAGTTTCCAGGAAGGATTGATTTCACCTCAGGACGTTGCAAGTAAGCATTTACTTTTGCCGTATCTTTTAATGAAGCAATACCGACCATTGAACCTGGCATAAGTGCCATTTGTTGGTTCTCGCCAATATAAACAGCTGGACGTAATACTTCAAATAATGGGTTTTTCTGACCTAGATTTACAGCAGCACTGTCTTTCTTAGCATCTTTTTTACCACCGGTTAGATTAGACAATAAATCATCTGATTTTTTGCTTGTATCTGCTGCAGCATTTGTCGTAGCAGCTGGAGCAGCTTTTAACGTTGATGCTAAAGTTTTATCAATATTTTCCAGTATTGGATAAACTTCCTGGTTTGTATATGTTTCGTAGAATTCCAATTTAGCCGAACCTTGTAATAGATTGCGAACACGGCTTTCATCTTTCACACCAGGTAATTCGATCAAAATACGGTTTGTACCTTGTTGAATTTGAATGTTTGGCGATGCAACGCCAAATTTATCGATACGTGTACGAAGTACTTTGTATGAATTTTGGATGGCATTGTCTGCTTCTTTTTGAAGGAATGATTCAACTTTGGAGTCTGAATCACCAGGTTTAATTAGAGCAGCGTTATCTTTTGTTGAAAAGAATGTCGAAAGCGGAGTTGTAGCACCGATGGATTTGTACTCTTCCATAAATAAAGCAACGACTGTTTTTGCACTCGTTTTGCTTTTTGCTACTGCTTGCTCCAACGCTTTGTTGAATTTCTCATCTTTTGGATTATTCGCCAAATTGCGGATCAATTCGTCCAATGAGATTTCCATGGTCACGTTCATACCACCTTTCAAATCCAATCCCAAAGCGAGTTCATTTGCTTTGGCTTCCCGATAGGTGTATTTTGCAAAACCTAAATTGTACACTACTTCACCGGCCATTGAGTCGAGGTAGCTTTTCTCTTTTGCCAAGTCTCCTTTGGCAAAATTCTCAGCATCTCGCTCCACATTGCGGGTCACCCAAGTAAATGATAGGGAGTATAGACACGCTAATGACACCACTATCACTAAAAGTTTAATCAGCCCTTTACCTTGCATCGTCTGTTATAATTGTATTAATTTTAATGTTAAATACTGTTTATGTAATTGATAATTAGTTCTCGTTTAATCACATTTTACCAAGAATGGCAAAGGTATAAAATTTTTGTAGAATGAAAAGTTTTATTTATGCCAATTAGGTCAACGGCATAAAAATAGGAGAATTGAAGAAAAAAAGAAATATTAATTGATTTTATTTATAAAAAAAGGTCCTACTCAAGATGAGAAGGACCTTTTTACATTGTTTAGTTGCTTATATTATCTCAATGTATATTTGATACCGAATGAGAATGTTGATGCATGGAAATCACTTCCGTGATTTAATTGCCAGTCTGGTTTCCAGTCAGCATGAAATCCAATAGGTGCTGAAGGAATTTTAAATTCAAGACCTAATTGTGGTCTTAAGCTTATTGCTGTATAGTTGTCACCATTATCGAAGAAAGTAGCCTGTGCACCGATACCTGCATACCAGCCTAATCCAGCAGCTCCGCGGAAAGGTCTAGCGTGTTGCCAGTCTGCACCTACAGCAACCACGTGATCGTCAAACATCACCTGTGCTTGACCATTGTTCGCTCCACCGATCGATTGTTTATATTGAATACCCCAAAGATCAGCGTGTTTAGTACCGTCAAATACAACACCAATTGCAGCGCGTTGTGGAGATTGAGCTTTCGCTTCTTGTGCGCCAAATGCTAATGCTGCGACGGCAGCTAATGAGAGTAATGTCTTTTTCATAATTATCTTATCTTTATATTTTCATTAATTAAAATAACTTTTCGTGTTACCAAAAGCAAATAGCCTGCCAAAAAATGATAAATTCTGGGACGTACCCGAACTGAGTGCTTAATTCATAACGTTTCTAATTTGTCTTCCGATTGTAATTTGTATCTTTTATTTTTTATTATTGCTTATTTTTCTTAAATTTGCCTGGCAAATAGAAAACCCAATACATATTTGCCATGCAATTAGATCCACAAAAATTCGTAGCAGAAGGTCTCACTTACGACGACGTCTTATTAATTCCAGCTTATTCTGAAATTTTACCCCGTGACGTTGATACGAGCACTTCGCTAACAAAAAAAATCAAATTAAATATTCCATTGGTTTCTGCAGCAATGGATACGGTAACCGGTGCTGATTTGGCGATTGCGATTGCACAAGCTGGCGGTATTGGTATGTTACACAAGAACATGACGATCGCAGAACAAGCTGCTGAAGTACGCAAAGTAAAACGTTCGGAGAGCGGTATGATTCAGGATCCAGTAACGTTATTGGCAACAGCAACTGTGGGTGATGCCTTCAATATTATGAAGGAGCACAAAATCGGAGGAATTCCTGTTGTGAACGAAAAAGGCCAATTGGTTGGTATTGTAACGAATCGTGATCTTCGTTTCCAAAAAGATATGAGCCGTCCAATCAACGAATTGATGACCAAGGAAAATCTTGTTGTTGCTCCCGAAGGAACGGACTTGGTGAAAGCGGAAGAAATTCTTCAGAACGAAAAAATCGAAAAACTTCCTGTAGTTAATGAAGAAGGTATTTTGAAAGGCTTGATTACCTTTAAAGATATCCAAAAATATAAACATTATCCCAATGCTGCCAAAGATAGCCATGGCCGTTTATTGGTTGGTGCGGCTGTAGGTGTTACACCAGATACCCTTGACCGCGTTGAGGCTTTGGTGAAAGCAGGTGTGGATGTGGTTACAATCGATACGGCACACGGGCATTCTAAAGGTGTAATCGATAAGTTGAAATTGGTGAAATCGCAGTTTCCTGAGCTACAGGTAATCGTTGGAAATATTGCGACCGGTGCAGCAGCAACAGCTTTGGCTGAAGCAGGTGCAGATGCCGTAAAAGTAGGTATCGGACCGGGCTCAATTTGTACAACCCGTATTATTGCTGGTGTTGGTGTTCCTCAGCTTTATGCTGTATATGAAGTTGCCAAAGCACTTAAAGGAACTGGCGTGCCATTGATCGCAGATGGTGGTATCAAACAAACCGGTGATATTGCAAAAGCAATTGCAGCCGGAGCAAGCACAATTATGGCTGGCTCTTTATTCGCTGGTGTGGAAGAAGCTCCGGGTGAAACAATTATCTATGAGGGACGTAAGTTTAAATCTTACCGCGGTATGGGCTCAATCGAAGCCATGGAAAAAGGATCTAAAGATCGTTATTTCCAAGACGTAGAAGATGATATCAAAAAATTGGTTCCTGAAGGTATCGTTGGGCGTGTTCCTTACAAAGGTACATTGGCTGAGGTCGTTTATCAATATATTGGCGGATTACGCGCTTCTATGGGATACTGTGGTGCTGCAACAATTGAAAAATTACAGGAAGCACAATTTGTCCGTATTACAGGAGCAGGGTTGAGAGAGTCCCATCCACATAATATTTCCATTACGAAGGAAGCACCAAATTATAACAGCAGAGGCTAGATGTTGCTTGGATGATATAAAAACCGATAATCTTGATTATCGGTTTTTTTGTGTAAAAATATTAGCAAGATAGCCCCAGTGATCAATAGGAAATTTGTACTTTTATACCCTATTCTCAGGTTTTAAAATTTAAGGAGTTAATTTGGATTATTTAGCGGGTTTAAACCCTTCACAACGAGGAGCCGTAGAGCAAACAGAAGGTCCTGTGATGATTGTTGCGGGAGCTGGTTCAGGAAAAACACGGGTAATTACCTATCGTGTAGCACACTTGATTCGAAAAGGTGTTGATCCATTCAATATCTTGGTATTAACATTTACCAACAAGGCTGCCAAAGAGATGCGCGCACGTATCGTTTCTGTTGTTGGAAGCGAAGCGAAAAATATTTGGATGGGAACATTCCACTCGGTATTCGCAAAGATACTCCGTGTCGAAGCAGAATTGATCGGTTATCCCAGAAACTTTACCATCTACGATACGGACGATACCAAAAGTTTGTTGCGTGCCATTTTAAAGGAAATGAATCTCGATGATAAGCTGTATAATGTCAATCATGTGTATGGACGTATCTCACAGGCAAAAAACAACTTGATCTCACCGCAGGAATATAATAAGAATGAAGCCATACTGGCCGAAGATATTTCCAATGGTCGTGGTCAATTGGGGCAGATTTATATGACCTATGCACAACGCTGTTACCGTGCTGGAGCAATGGATTTTGATGACCTCTTGTTTAAAACAAATGTCTTGTTAAACAAGCATCCAGAGGTATTGCATAAATATCAGCATCAATTTCGCTATCTGATGGTCGATGAGTACCAGGATACCAACTTCTCCCAATACCTTATTGTCAAACGCCTGGCAGCAGTCAACGAAAATATCTGCGTGGTTGGTGATGATGCACAGTCGATCTATGCATTTCGTGGTGCAAATATTCAGAATATCCTGAATTTCCAAAAGGATTATCCTGATGTGAAGATCTTTAAACTGGAGCAGAATTATCGATCGACTAAGATGATCGTGAATGCGGCCAATTCGGTGATTGCGAATAATCAGAATCAATTGGAAAAAAATGTTTTCTCGGATAATGAAGAGGGCGAAAAGATCAAGGTTTCACGTGCTTTCTCTGACAATGAGGAAGGTAAGATCGTTGCTGACCAGATCATTGAAGAGAAATCGTTAAAAGGACTTAATTATAAAGATTTTGCTATTTTGTATCGTACCAACGCCCAATCCAGGGCAATGGAGGAGGCCTTACGCAAAATTAATATTCCCTATAAAATATACGGTGGTACTTCTTTCTATCAACGGAAAGAAATTAAAGATCTGATCGCGTATTTCAGACTTACCTTCAACCCAAATGATGAGGAAGCACTAAAGCGTGTTATCAATTATCCACGTAGAGGGATCGGGGATACGACGATAGAGAAGATCATGATCGCTGCAGATCAGAATCAATACCGTATATGGGATGTTGTTGCAAATGCAGCCCAGTTTCTAGACGGACGTAGTGCAACTTCTGTCGGTGGTTTTGCACAGATGATACAGAGTTTTCAGGCTCTTGCCAAAAACAATAACGCATTTGATACGGCAATGCATATTGCGCAGCACTGTGGTATTCTGAAAGAATTGTATGAAGACAAATCGGTAGAGGGGCTGGCGCGTTACGAAAATATCCAGGAACTCCTCAATGGTATCAAGGAATTTTCGGAACGGGAAGATATCGAAGAGCGTGGACTTGATGTCTATATGCAGGATATCGCCCTGTTGACAAACGACGATAATGATAAAGATCCAAATGCTGATACTGTATCATTGATGACCATCCACTCTTCCAAAGGATTGGAATTTCCGATTGTTTTCATTGTAGGCTTAGAAGAAAACCTGTTTCCTTCCCAGTTGTCGTTGAATTCCAGGTCGGAATTGGAAGAGGAACGAAGACTTTTTTATGTCGCTGTTACGAGAGCTGAAAAAAAATTACTACTTTCGTATGCTACTTCGCGATATCGTTGGGGAACGCTGAATAACTGCGAACCCAGTCGCTTCTTGGATGAATTGAATCCGGCATGTCTTGCATTGGATTTTAAACCACGACAAACTTCTGCCTCAGCCGGAAGTTTTCAAGGCGAACGAATTGCATGGCAAAAAAAGGATAGTGATGATACGTTTTCTAAACCTAAGCCTAAGCCGATGGTTAAAACGACATCAATACTACCGAAAGCCCACAAACCTACTGCGGGTTTTGCTCCTTCAGATACATCAAATCTTCAAGTCGGCATGGAAGTTGAACATGAACGTTTTGGATTTGGGAAAGTTGTTAATCTCGAAGGAAACAAAGGAGATATAAAAGCAACTATTTTCTTTAAAGAGTTGGGACAGAAACAATTGTTGCTTAAATTTGCAAAACTTAGAATAATTCAATAATAAAATACCAAAACGGCATCTTGATCGTTTAATTAGGTACTTATATTAGCTATATGAACTTTGACTACAACAGCACTAGACCAAAATTGATCCTTGCAGAATATGGTCGCAATGTGCAAAATATGGTAGATTACATCTGTACTTTACCCACAAAGGAAGAAAGAAATAAACATGCGCAGATTGTAATCGATATGATGGGGGTATTGAACCCACATTTGAGAGACGTGTCTGATTTTAAACATAAACTGTGGGATCACCTACAGATTATCTCTGATTTTAAATTGGATATTGACTCTCCTTATCCAATTGCTACAGCGAAAAGTGTGAAACACGAAATTGAGCATTTGGGCTATCCGCAGCATTCCATTAGATTCAAGCACTATGGTTTTACCGTAGAGAAAATGATTGAAAAGGCTTTATTGGCTAATGACGAGGCTAAAAGAGAGCAGATGGTTATCGGTATCGCCAATTTTATGAAAATGGCCTACCTGACCTGGAATAAGGATTCTGTTTCGGACGAGTTGATCATCCAGGATCTCAAAGAATTGTCAGGTTATCAATTGACCTTACCGGAAGGTACCGT
This sequence comes from Sphingobacterium sp. UBA865, assembly GCF_002295765.1. Classification (NCBI taxonomy): domain Bacteria; kingdom Pseudomonadati; phylum Bacteroidota; class Sphingobacteriia; order Sphingobacteriales; family Sphingobacteriaceae; genus Sphingobacterium; species Sphingobacterium sp. UBA865. The sequence goes on from NZ_DBGB01000026.1 coordinate 111,922, forward strand.
ATTGACCAAACTTGACTTTAAAACTCCGCCTCCGGGAAATCGCGTTAAAGGTCCGGCTAACAGTAACTCAGGCGGAAATAATAACAATAACAATAATAATAATTCCGGTCACCAGTCGAAAGGTGGAGGCAAGCCTCGTATGACAAGTAACAACAACAATAATACGAAGCGCAATAACTACGGAAGCAATAACAACAGCTACAGTAGGGATAACAATAACAACAGCTACGGTAGGGACAACAATAACAACAATAACAGAAACAGAAAGCCGCAGGGTAATTATAATAATAAACGAGGCTAGTTCTTAAAGATTTTGTTTAAAGAAGCAGGCAATTGCGAAGTGATTAACAGATTTCTTTACAATTGCCTTCTTTTTTTAAGAATCGCGCTGTTTTATAAAAAAACAAGGTTCTTTGGTCTCCGATCCCGGTATGTTGGGCGGAAGGCTAAATATCCCGAGACAAATACAAGAACAGGGGTATGACACTAAGAAGATATCACTTATATATAAATGAACGCATTTGAAATAATCGGTGGAAAACCGTTAAAGGGAGAGATTATTCCTCAAGGAGCAAAAAATGAGGCCTTACAGATCCTTTCTGCAGTTTTACTGACAGAAGAACCTATGACCATCAGTAATATCCCAGATATTAAGGATGTCAATAAGTTGATCGATCTATTGGCTGCTTTAGGTGTTAAAATTGATCGCATAGATAAGGACACATACGTTTTTGAAGCTAAAGATATAAATATAGACTATTTCCAGTCACCCGAATTTAAAGAAAAAGGCGGTGGGTTGCGTGGCTCTATCATGATTGTCGGTCCTTTGTTGGCTCGATTCGGAAAAGCCGCTATTCCGAAACCGGGGGGTGATAAAATCGGACGTAGACGATTAGATACCCACTTTTTGGGTTTTGAAAAATTGGGTGCTAAGTTTGTGTACGATGCGACTACCCATTTTTTTAACGTTGATGCAACGGAGTTAAAAGGAAGTTATATCCTTTTGGACGAAGCTTCTGTAACGGGTACGGCAAATATCGTGATGGCTGCTGTATTGGCAAAAGGGACAACAACGATATACAACGCTGCTTGTGAGCCTTATTTACAACAACTATGTAAGATGTTGAATCGCATGGGGGCTAAAATATCCGGTATTGGATCTAATTTGTTGACCATCGAAGGCGAAGAGCGTCTGGGGGGAACTTCACACCGCATGTTGCCTGATATGATTGAAATAGGTTCTTTCATCGGCCTTGCAGCAATGACAGGTTCAGAAATCACCATTAAAGATGTCTGTTTTGAAGAACTGGGTGTTATTCCATCTGTATTTTCGCGCTTAGGCATCAAGTTTGAATTACGCGGTGATGATATTTTTATTCCAGCGCAAGAATCGTATGAAATCGATACATTTATCGATGGATCTATCCTGACGATTTCAGATGCACCTTGGCCAGGTTTTACGCCCGATTTATTAAGTATCGTACTTGTTGTGGCGACTCAGGCAAAAGGAAACGTATTGATCCACCAAAAAATGTTCGAGAGCCGTTTGTTCTTCGTGGACAAATTGATCGATATGGGGGCTCAGATTATCTTGTGCGATCCGCACCGCGCAACCGTTATTGGACTGAATAAATCACATCATCTGAGAGGTATTGAGATGACTTCGCCAGATATTCGTGCCGGGGTTTCTTTATTGATTGCAGCCCTATCTGCTAAAGGAAAATCTGTGATCCACAATATCGAACAGATTGAACGTGGCTATCAAGATATCGAAGAACGCTTGCGTAAATTAGGAGCAGATATTAAACGTATCGATGCCGAACCAAAAGGTCATTAATTAAAGCGAATAGCCTATGTGCTAGTGTAAGATAAAAGAAGCTCCGGATATAAATTCTGGGGCTTTTTTTGTGATATCTGCGTCAAATAAGGTAAATTTGTCTATACTACATTTAAACAGCTATAGATATGAAAAAATATCTAAAAAAGTACGCCTTAGTTTTCCCATTATTAGGCATAGTGCTTCTTTTTCACAATTGTCAATCCTCTACACCTAAAGAGGTTAAGCTACATGAAGAATCAAATACAACAACGGATATCCGCTCTTCTAAACGGATCAATGCTGCGGTAATCGTACAAAAAGTTACTTTTCCTAATATGCCTTTTGCTGAACTGATCAAGTTGATGAATCTGACCAATGATAGTTCACCTGCTGCATTGTGGAAAGCGATATCCGCACTACCTCAGGCGGAACAGATAAAGAAAGATAGCTTTGAAATTGAAAATCCCCTGCAGCGCATGGAGCTGATGCTTGTTCCTTTACGCAAGATGGAAATTAAATTTGATCAACAGCAAGCAAAATCGAATGCTGAAGGCCTGACTTACCGCCTGGAAAATTATGTGAATTATAACAAAGGCTTAGGCGAGGTTTTTCTAGCAAATAGCGAAAATGAGGCTATCCATGTAGGGCTGAACTATCCTGAAGGGAGACTTAATGGATTGGCGAAAGTGCAGATACGCATAAATCCCAAAGAGTATATGATCGATAAGACCGGAAAAACAAAAGTAATTGCCGGAATTACCTGTCAGCAGGCTATTTACAATAAAATTGATGCAAGCGATAAGACGCTCCCTAAATTTGTTGTCTGGAAAAGTCCACGTATTCCGAAAGGAATCAATGTGTTGCATCCTTATGTGTTTGACGAAAACGAAGGCATACTTGAAATTGATGCCTATCTCAATGCGGATGAAAATTCCCTTTTGCGCTTTACGACCACTGCCGTTGTCGAAAAGAAATTTGAACCCAAAGAATTTGAGGTAACAAAAGCACATGTTAAGCTTGATGGGGCCAAGGATCAAAAGAACATCGAAAAAAATGTACTTTATGTAGTGTTTCATTAGGAAACAACACATCAAGGAAACATCATTGAAAAGAAAACACCATAAAAAAGGAGTTGATCATTTGATCAACTCCTTTTTTATTTGGGCTATATGTAAAAGTTTACATTAAAGGAGCTGGTGCTTCTTCTTCAAATAAAGGGAATTCCTTGATAATGTTATACCATGTGATAACCTTTTTAATATCCGAAGAATAAACACGTGATTCATCATGGCCAGGAGCTACTTCACGGAAGAAATTTCTTAAAGTAGCGCCATCAGATTTTGTATCTGGTAGAGCGATGCCTTTCTCTTTGATTGTTTCAAAAATATTCAATAGACGAATTTCTTCTTCTTCACCATAGATTGTGATATCTTCCAAAGTCGCCATTTTTGTAGAAGATAAACTTACTACAGTTTTAATTTTTGCTTGATCAAGGGTTTCTAGAATAAAACCACCTTTATTTTGTCCAACCAATTTGAACAATCCTGGTTTACCAGTTACGGATACTAATGCTCTTAAATTCATTTTAATATTATTTAAATCTCCAAGAATTAATCTTCGATAACTTCAATTGATAAAATACGGTCACCTTGTCTGATATCGTCAACGATGTCTACGTTTTCGATTACTTTTCCAAAACAAGTATGGTTACGATCTAAGTGCGCAGTGTTGTTACGGCTATGACAGATGAAAAATTGCGAACCACCTGTATTACGACCTGCATGAGCCATAGACAATACACCTCTATCGTGGTATTGGTTTTCGCCTGTTAGTTCACAGTCAATTTTATAACCAGGTCCACCTGTTCCAGGGATTCCAGCAGCACCTTCACGTGAATTTGGACATCCACCTTGGATAACGAAATCAGGGATCACACGGTGAAACGCTAATCCATCATAATATCCTGATTTAGCAAGTTTGATAAAATTGGCTACTGTATTTGGAGCATCAGCTGTGTAGAACTCCACAGTCATGTCGCCTTTTTCTGTTTTAATAATCGCTTTACTCATATTCAAAAATTTTTATGAAATACAAAGATAACGTTTCAGAGTGAAATGTGAAGTAAATCGCGATTGCCAATTTTTTTTAATTGATAGATTGTGTATTTCTCAGGATATTAATTAGCTATTTTTTGTATATTTATGTACGCTAGCCAATTATAATTAACTTTAGATGTCAAATCCGTACAAACTAGTCATTCGGGAGTGGGCAGAGGCCGACCGCCCGAGAGAGAAGCTATTGAGCCAGGGGCGTAGGGCGCTTACAGATGCCGAATTATTGGCTATCCTGATCGGCTCTGGTTCCAAAAATGAAAGTGCTGTCGAATTATGTCGACGCATATTGGCTGATGTCAAAAATAACCTGCACACCCTTTCGATGATGGAGGTCTCGGAACTGAGCCTATATAAAGGGATAGGTGAAGCAAAAGCCATCGCCATTATTGCGGCATTGGAGCTCGCCCGCCGCAAAAACGACCTGCCTGCAGAAGAACGAAAGCTGGTAAATAGCAGCCGCTTCGTTTACAACTTGATGAAACCCATCCTGCAGGATCTGCCTCATGAAGAGTTTTGGACTCTGTATTTGAATACGGGGTATAAAATATTGGACAAACAGCTCATCGGCCGTGGTGGTAATGATTTTACGCCGGTCGATGTCCGGATAATTTTACGCTCCGCACTCAGCCTTAAAGCACATGCCATTATTTTAGTTCATAACCACCCATCGGGCACCTTGTATCCCAGCAATGCTGACAAAATTCTGACGCAAAAAATTGTTGAAGCCTCTAAAATTATGGATATTAGAGTTGCCGATCATTTAATCTTTACCGATAACGGCTATTATAGTTTTAAAGACGAAGGTATAATCGACTAGTTACAGTAATTCTTAGTATGAACAAAAACAGTATTGATAGATTCACAGACCGGGTTGTCGATTACGAGAAATTTAGACCTTGTTATCCAAAAGAGATTATTCAAGTACTTAAAGAACAGATAGGGCTGGATAAAAAATGGTTGGTTGCCGATATTGGTAGTGGCACTGGGCTATCTACGCAACTTTTTCTCGAAAATGGAAATGACGTTTTTGCTGTTGAACCCAATCGGAAAATGCGTGAATCTTTATTGCATCATTTTAAAACCTATCGGAATTTAATCGCGCTGAATGCCACCGGCGAAAGTACATCCATTGAGTCTGGCTGTGTCGATCTTATTTTTGCGGGTCAATCGTTTCATTGGTTTGATCGGGATGCATGTAAAAGGGAGTTCGCCCGCATCCTCACCGAAAATGGACATATTGTGTTGGTTTGGAACCAGCGTGATCCGGACGACGCTTTTCAACAGGAATACGAAGATTTTCTGCTCAGCCATATACCAAGCTATCAATCTGTCAGTCACAAAAATATCAGTGACGATGATCTCAAACAATTTTTTTCACCACGTCCAATGATCAAAATAACCTTGCCAAACCAACAGATATTGGATCTTCGGTCGTTCTTGGGAAGAGTACGTTCATCATCCTATTTTCCAAAAGAGCAGGCTGAAAACAAAACGCTCTATGACGATCTCCGTACACTTTTCGATAAGTACGCAATCGCTGAGCGTATCGTATTCAAGTATATTACTGAAATTTATAACAGTTAACTAAGAAATAGGAATTTGCAAAGCTTCTTTCGTTGCATTTTTTCTCTTCCAGTCGAAAACTCTTCGTATAGGCGAAGAATGAAAAGGGAAGATTAAGATGAATAACGTTAGGATTACCCCGATAATAAATAGCCCGGAGTAGGCGTCGCGTATGGATAGTAGCGAGGCTTGGACTTGGACCGATTTCATTATATTTCCTCTTTGTAGCACCAAGCTATTTGTTCGATCGATTATACCAGCAAGATTATTGGCATTAAGGATCTGTAGGTGGTAATACCAATTGGCAATGATGTTTGACCAGACTACAGGCACCAAAAATGAACGTGTAAGAATCAAAAATACTAAGCCAGAGAGGTAATATTTACTGGGAATATTGCCGGCCATATATACGCCTATTCCAATGTAGGAAGTGATCACGCCCATTCCTCTTAATGTCAAAGGGAGATAGAACAAAGCCGAGTTTGTATGTTGGTCAATAATCCTTGCAAAGAAAAAGCAAGATAGGGCATAACACGCTGCGGAGAATGCCAAAATGAACTTGCATTTCTTTGTTATTTTGAAATATATATAAGCGATTACTGCGCCGATCATATAACCAGGAATTACATAGGTATTTATTTCGGCGACTTCCAAGGGGTTTGTACCAAGCGTAATTCCCAAAAGGGAGGAGTACAGCGAGGTCGAGCTATAAAAAATGCCGAAAATAAAAATTGTTCCAATGGAGATAGGCAGAATCCGTGTTGAAAAGGCTTCAAAATTTAAGAGTGATTTTCGGATTAGTACACTTCTATTTATAAAAAGTATAAAAAAACAGAGCGATGCGATTCCGGTGACCAAAATAAACCTGGAATGAAACCAATTTTGTGTCAGACCATATGTGCTGAAATAGGCAAAATTCAATAATGAAATACAAAGTAAAATACTTCCAAACCAGTCATATTGATACAGCGGTACCTTTTTAAAATCTGACGATTTCATAAAGATGATGCAGATTAACAACGCTACTGCAAGTAGTATATTTTGAAATAAAAAGACAGTTTCCCAATAGAAACGTGTTGCAAATAGAACAGATACATAACTTGCCAAGGCAGGAATGATCATTGTCATGGGGTAGTAGACTGCATATAATTGATACCGTTCTCCACGTGGCATGAGAAAAGGGATCATTTCCCCAATGATAGCCATCGTGACAATAATCTTGGCACTCCCGATAAAAAATGTGGCCATACAGATGTTAACACCATTATTAGCATGTTCCAAAACCGCATTGGAAGCGAGGATAATGAAGATAGATACAATTAATATCGTCTTTTTGGAAAATAATTTCAACAACCTAAATACCAGTGGTATGGCACATACCATTCCTGCATAATAACAATATGTAGCCATACTCAGATCTGCAGTGATACCGGCGTATCCATTCATGACATACGTGTTAATGGATGTTGGGATTCCATTATTGAACGAAAATAAAATATTGAGTACAAACAGAAACAACAATTCCCAACCTGAACTCAACCAATCTCTGAATATACGATCTTTCATGATTATTTAATACGTATGATAGCATTCATACCTACGCGAAGCATGGCGAGATCTTTTGGGGTATTGGATGCTGTAAAATTAATTCTAACCGGAATGCGCTGTTGTACCTTAACAAAGTTCCCCGTAGAATTGTCAACCGGAACAGCAGAATACTTAGATCCTGTTGCTTCGGATATGGCGGCTACTTCACCTTCAAATGTCTTCCCGGCCAATGCATCAATTTCAATGTTGACTTTTGCCCCGAGGGCAATATTTTTTAGTTGACTTTCGGTATAATTTGCGGTAATCCATTTCTGCTCATCACGTACAATATTGACCAATGGCGTACCGTTTTGCACCAATTGACCCTCTTCAATCGTCCGCCGTCCCAATACACCGTCGTACGGTGCCGTGATAACCGTATACGAAAGGTTTAACTTGGCTAGATCAATCGCAGATTCGGCCTTTAGTAATGAGGCATCATTGACCGACAGCTTCTGTTCAGACTCATGTGTGTTAAGTTTCGATACACGCTCTTGCGCCAAAAGTGCCTTATATTTGGCTAACATGGCCTCATAATCTGCTTTTACCTGATCGAATTGATATTGCGCTACTGCTTCATCTTTCACCAGACTCTCGTAACGCCTATAATTCAATTCCATATTATCTAGCCGGGCTCTCATCTCATCGATATTGGCATTTGCTATCGCAGTACTATTGCTGGCAATGGCAATTCCAGATTGCGATATAGTTTTACTTGCTTTGGCATCGGCAAGAGTGGCTTGTGCATTTTGTAATAAAATTCTGTACTCCGCATCATCAATAATGACGAGTGTATCGCCTTTGTGAACTTTTTGATGCTCATCAAATCGAATTGCTTTGATATAACCGCTGATACGCGAATTTATAGGGGTAATATGGGCATCTACCTGGGCATCATCTGTATAAACAGATTCGTTGATGTGGAAAAAGACTAAGATACCCCAGATAATGGTAAACACAATGACGACTGCAGATAGGATGTTGATGATCCATATCTTCCGCCTTCGTTTTATTTCTTTCTCACTTAATGTTGAATTGCTCATGACTCAATTATTTATCTTCTTTTTTTCTGAAAATCAAGGCTCCCGATACTATTGCTTATCAATAATTGCGGTCAATTTTTCGAGAGTTTCTGTAATTTCCAATACTTTTTTTTCTGATATCTCCTGCAGGATCACACGGTAGAGGTCTTGTTGGACAGGGTCTAATAATGTCCTATATTCGTTTCCCTTTACCGTTAATTCGATTAAATTATTTCGCCTGTCATTGGGATCGCTGACGCGTCTAACCAGATCCCGTTTACAAAGATTATCGATCAGCGGAGTGACACTTGCTTTGTTCTTCTGTATTGCTGTGGCTATATCTTGCTGATTCATTTGCTCCTTTTTCCACAGTGCTGCCAATACTTGCAACATTTCATAGGTGATATCCAATTGCTGTTCCTTTATTTTCTGGATATAGTATTGTTTTAAGCTCGTTCGCAAAGCAATGATACTATCCACTAAGGGTTTTACTGGATTCATGGATTCGTTTTTCATAGTACAAAGTTAAATATAAAATAGTTAAATATCAAACTAAATTGCTTTAGTTAAAAATGTGTTAAAGATGGATGCTTTAGAGAGAGATGGCATTTTATTTGGGAGCACCTAAACGAAAGGAAAAAAAGATATGTTAAGAGTTGAATTAATCTTCTTTAGACGTTGCCTACTGCCACTGCTGATTTTAGGAGGTGGGATAAGTGTTGTAAGGGCGCAGCAAATGCACGCTTTTAATAACTTGGAAACCGATTATCATTTTGTATATCAGTGGGTAGATCCATTCTTCCCTTTAAGCCCACAGGTCGATGTGATGACCTTGGACGCGCCGATTGATAAGGAGCCCGAGCAACAGGAGAAAATAAAAACGTCAACGGGAAAACAGCGTTTTACGGGCAGGGTGAGTGAGCGCGTATATGAAGGTTCGGAAGTAATCGTGAGCCCTGGAGAATCGGTTGGAAATATAACCTACAGCTCCACTAGTTCACCCACCCGGTATCGTGTTGCCATTGATCGAAGGAGCAATGAGCACTACCATGGAAAGCCCGTATTTATAGATGCAAAGGGGATAAAATATATAATTGATTCGAAATTTAGAAAACAAGTTGTCGAATAATTCCTTGGCTAAGTTAAAAATTTGTAAAAAATATTTTTTCAGGTAATTAAATCGAAATATGGCATTTGTATTGTGCTTTTATTTACAATTATTTAAATAACAATTGGGTTATGAAAGCAATAAATCGTTTCAAAAAAATCACAGCTGCATTAGCTTTGATCGCTGCAGTCGGATTGGGACAATCCTATGCACAAACGGCTCCTAAAAAAATGGAAAAAGAAGCCAAAAAGTCTGAACAAAAAGTAAAGACTAAAGCCAACGAGGCCGAAACGAAAACGAAGGCAGCGCCGGTGAAAGCTACAGCGAAGAAGGAAGTTGCGGTCAAGGAAAAGTCAACGCAGACGAAAAAGATGGCTGATACAAAAACAGCGCCAGCAGCACCAATGGAAGCGAAGGAAAAAGCCGTGAAAAAAGAAAGTGCTAAAGCTGAAAAACAAGCCACTGCTGTTAAAAAGGATGCCGTAGCAACAACTGATAAAGCAACAAGTGAAAAATACAACGGCCATACAATATATCTCGGTCCAAAAGGTGGCAAATATTATATCAACGGAAATGGTAACAAAACGTACATTTCTGACAAAAAATAAAGAGCAGCTGAAAACAAAAAAGGGACATCGATCGATGTCCCCTTTTTTGATTTCAATAGTTTAGCGTAGCAAATTCATTAAATAGCTTTTGTCGAGATAAAAGGCATCTAAACTTCCGCCCTCATCCAGAATACTGTTGCTAATTTCCTTTTTATTTTGCTGTAAGGTCTGAATTTTATCTTCGACCGTGTTAGGGCTGATTAATCGAACAGCGGTAACCGTCTTTTGTTGCCCCATGCGATAGATCCTGTCGATCGCCTGTTGTTCAACAGCAGGATTCCACCAGGGGTCTACCAGGTACACTACATCGGCTGCGGTAAGATTAAGTCCGGTACCACCGGCTTTTAGACTAACCAGAAAAACGGGGATATCCTTGTCGGATTGAAAGTCACTAACCAATTTACCTCGATTTTTGGACTGGCCCGTGAGCATCAACGCGCGAATCCCCTGTTTATCCAAAGCCTCTTTAATCAGGTTGAGCATACTGACAAACTGTGAAAACACGATCATTTTGTGCTGGTCTTTTTTATGCTGAATCTGCTCGATAAGCATTTCGATTTTGGCAGAGTCCGCAGCGGTAGTCAGATCTTCGTTTTGGAGAAGTTTGCTTGAATTACATATCTGACGCAATTTTGTTAGACCTTTTAGGACATGCATGGGGCTTTTCTTGATTTCATCGCCATCTTTGGCTGAGATAAAATCCCGAAACTCTTTTTCATAAAGATCATAAATTCGCCGTTGGGCGGTTTTCATCTCACAGTAAAGGATCAGTTCATTTTTTGCAGGAAGATCACGTAATACATCCTGTTTTGTTCTACGGAGAATGAAAGGCTTTATTTTCTCTTTCAGCATTTTTTTTCTCTTGCGGTCATGGAAAGCATCAATAGGAGTCGTATAGACATCTTTGAAATATTTTTTGCTTCCTAGTAGCCCCGGCACAATAAAGGAAAGCTGGGCATAAAGATCCATCGTATTATTCTCGATAGGAGTTCCTGTTAAAATAATGCGATTTCTTGATTTTAATAAATTTACCGTTTTGTATCGCTGGGAATCCGGGTTTTTGATTTGCTGCGATTCGTCCAATATGACATAATTGAAGGTTATTTTTTTCAGCATATTGATATCCGTCAGCAGGTTGTGATAAGAAATTAAAACAAGGTCATATTGTTCAAACTGCATCCCTTTTTCCATTCTATTTGGACCATCTAAAACCAACGTCTGGAAAGATGGAAGGAATTGCTGGATTTCATGCCGCCAATTAAAAATTAAGGTCGTGGGAAGTACAAGTAATGTTGGTGCAGATTGTCCCTTTGCTTTTTGAGTAGCCAGAAAGGCTAATATTTGGATCGTTTTGCCAAGTCCCATGTCATCGGCAAGACAGCCGCCAAAGTTAAGCCCATCCAAGAAATGCAGCCATTGTAGTCCTTGTTGCTGATAAGGGCGTAAGTTTCCGACAAAAGTTGGAGGTAGCTGGACCTCGGATAGCGAAGAAAAATTAGCGAGCTGCTTTCTCAACGTGCTGAGCTCCGCCAACACGATGGGGTCTAGCTCCGCCTGATCAAATAGTTGATCGATTTCATTGAATTTGTATTTTGGAATTTCAATGAAATCATCAGCTATCGATTCTGCTGCATTAAAATAGGCTTCAAATTTATCGAGCCACTGTTGCGGTAAAATGCCCTGGGTGCCGTCATCCAAGGTGATGAATTGCGAGCGGTTCCGTACTGCCTTTTCAAGTTTTTTTAGGGAGACACTTTTGGGGCCAAATTTGACCTGTATATTGGCGTTGAACCAATTTTGTCCACTGAGGACCTCCACATGTATTTTTCCCTTAAAACGGCTTAATTTATTTCCACGTAACGTATTAAATCCGATGATCTGTATACCCTGATGTTGCCACTCCTCAAAAGCATCCAGAAACCAGTTACTGTCCAGAAAGTATTTGCGATGCAAATAAAAATGCTGAAAGCTTCCTTCATCCATTTGCTCCTGAAAATAGGGATGCTGCTTCAGTAACAGGGAAATAACTTTTGTTTCAGCTTCACGTTTCCGATCGACCAAAAATTGTGTACCCTTGCTGTCTGTACCAAATATATTCCGCTTACTTAAAATAGGAATTTCGACCTCACCATAACGCATGACAGGAATAAGGTTGACAAAATCTTCCGATTCTTCCAGAAACAAAAATGGCTGCATGTCCTGATAATACAGATTTTCCTTCAACTGTGGCTTGCTTGCTTTGGGAATATCTTTAAAATTTAACTCCACGGAATGTGCTATCTGTTCCAAAAACAACCTGTTGAATTCTTCGAACTTACGCTGATGGATCAACAATTGCTCACCTTTGTTGCCAAACAAACGGATCAACTTGAGGTGAAATCTATTTTCAATCAGAAAAAGCTGATTTTTGATGAGAATGAAATGGTCCAAAAGAACGACTAAATCCTGTAAATTGTAGGCTATCGTATGAATATGAATTTCTCCTTGAATGGTATAAAACGCACCTTTTTTTGTAATGAAGAGCTTAATTTCACCTTTGTTTAGGTTAAATTGAACCGGCGATAAGGTGGAGGCTGTTATATTGTCGGATTTTTCATAGTCATGCAGATAAAAATCGAGGTGTAACGGATTTTTTGCAACCGCCTTCAGACTGGAGCTGATTTCGATATCCTGTTGTACAGCTTGAGAAAATTGGTAAACAGCGGTGTAAAATTGCATTTCCTCAATCGAGCTGCTTTGCCAGATACGGGACTGGCTCTCACTGGCGGAAATCGGATTTTTAGGTAGGCCGGATTTCGTCATTGGAGCTTGACACAGGAGTATTTGTAGATTTTTGTAGTACCGGTTGCGCGTTAACACCACAAAATAATGCTGCTGTTCGGCCGTCGTCTTGACCTTTTTTGGGATAAGAGATTCCTCCACTAGATCAAAGTCATCAATGGAGGTTAGCTGTTTGTCTTTTAATAGAAACTCAAGCTTCCCTGCTTTGATCTGGGCTGAAAAATAGTTTTCTAAAGACGATTCCTTTTCCAGTCCATATTGTGCCGCAACCTTCTTGAGGAGATGCTGATAGCGGTTGTGATCAAAAAATGCCAGCCAATTCTCCTGTGTAAATAGTTTACCTAAAGCCGCCTTTTGATGACGGCAGAATCCTGTTTGTGGACAATTGCAAAAGACGGCTGTTGTGGGCAACGTATGGATGATCATCACTTCAAAATCGGTATAATTCTCCAGTACCCGAAAAGTTGCCTGATTGACCTCCATTTCCATCGCATTGACCTGAAAATGGGCCAGTGTCAGGTCCATCCAAGGAAAATAAGAATAACGGCTCACCTTGGTGAAATCGATATCGGTCAATGTATACTGATGGAATTCCATGATGCTTGGTTAAAAATTAAAACTCATTCCGCCATAATAATTACGTAAAGGGGCAGGATTAAAATACCGTCCTCCAAAAGCATTGATATCGTTTCCAAGACTATATTTTTCATTGAGCAGATTGTCGGCCCCAACAAAAAGCCTGATTTTATGCCGTGAACAGACAGATTTGCTCCAAGATAATTTGGCTTGCAAAAGATGATACCGTTTGGCATAAACAGTGTTTGCATCATCCAGTGGTATGGCTGCTGTTAAATTGGAAAGAAGATCCAGTTGGAATTCATTCGGGAAAAGTATATTCAACGAATTTACCCATACTGTTTTAGGAACTGCAGGGAGTTTATTGTTCTTATAGTTTTTGTCGCCTACCTGATAGGTTTTGAAACTGTAGTCATTGAAGGAAAAATTGCTGGTCAGCTGTAGGCTACGGACCATACCGGTTGTTTGAGGCCTAATCAAATACATGAATAGCGAGGCTTCCAATCCCTTTTGGTTTATTTTACCCGCATTTTGAAAATATTCAGCACCATTATCCCGTACCTGTCGGATGATGGCATTGTTCATTTGATACGTGTAGGCCGCTGCATCTAAAATAATCCGGCGATTCCACAAATGCCAACGAAGCCCAAATTCATGGTTTGTACCTGTTTCTGGTTTCAGCATCGTATTAATTGTATTGTCTGACGAGCGGACTTCAGCAACAGTTGGTGCAGAGAAACCTTTAGAAATCGATGCTCTAAGTGCAAGCATTGGAGTGATCAAATAGGATAGTGCTGCTCGTGGCATCCATGTACTCCCGAAATCAATATTTTCTTTGTTTTCTTGTGCGACAGGATAACGTTGCTGGTAGCCAATTTTATTCTCATTTAATCCGAGCGACAGCTCTACCTGGAGACGCTCTAGCCATTCCAGTTGGGTGCGTGCAAAAAATGATTGCTGACTGTTTTCCAATTTGTCCTTGGCCTGAGGATCGGTAGCGACACCTTGGGCGTTGTCATAATTGTCAATAGCATACCATCCCTTTTGCGCTTCCAAGCCCAGTTGTACTTCATATTTTAAATCTTGGCTCAACAGATCGACATAAGATAAATACAGGCGCGTTCCCAAATTCTTTTCATCTCTTTTCTCGTAATTGGTGATGAAGGGATTTTTGATCTGATTGGATGAACCAAATACACTGGCGAATAAGGTCATCTTAGAACTGAGATGCGTGTGGTTGCTCAGTCCACCAAAGAATGTTTTATCGTAGATTGCTGCTTTTTGTTCAGCAGCACCAGGATTTGGTCCGCCCTTTGGCCGGGCTTGCCTGCGGTCGCTTTCCATTTGTGCTGCGGTGAGCCCTCCCGGAGTTTGGTAACCGAGATCCGAATAGAGCCCCGTGAATTTTAATTCGGATGTTTTTGCATATTGCCAATTGTAATTGAGCTGGATATTCTTTTTGTTTAAGGCTGAATTTTGGCGATAACCGTCACTTCTCGTCCAACTCTGATTGATAGCAAGTTGCTGAGTTTGGCTGAGGGGTAATATTGCATTGAGCTGTTCCTGGAAAAGACCGTAGGAGCCCCCCGTTAATTGGAGATTGACTTCAGGTTTTGCAGATTGATCAAATCCTTTACTATATAAGGAGAGTATACCGCCTGAATTGGCCCCGTAGATCGATCCGTCCGGACCTTTCAAGATATTGATTTGCTCGATTGCATAGGGATCGAGCAAGTTAAGATAGGTGTTCCCGCCGGCGTCAGTAAGCGGAAAGTCGTCCAAATAGATTTTAACATTGCGAACACCAAAAGGTGAACGGATCATACTCCCGCGGAGTGCAAGCCGGTAACTTCCAGGAGAACGTTCTTCCATCCGTAAACCCGGTACCCTGTTCATTGCCGAAACAAAAGAGGGCGACTGTTGGGATTGGATCGCTTGGTTGCTTAACACAGCTGCAGAAGAAGTCAATCGCAAGAGCGGTTGTTTATTGAAGTAGGCTTTAACTTCGACTTGCTCTAGCCGATTAGTTGTAGTATCCACTTCTTGCGCATATAATTTGCTACATAAACCAAGGGTAGCAAGTAGGTAATATCTTTTCATTGTTCGGGTTAGTTCGGCTTAGTCTGCAAATTCCTGACTGAAATAAATTTCAAAAATCTGCTTTTTCTTATTGTATTTTAAGCATTGAAAATTCGCGTATACGGAGCTGGTCGGTACACAAAGACTGTTGGCCATGGCATCTTTTGCGATGTTTTTGTTCAGACAGCCCTGCTGCAAATCGAAGTTTTTGTTCGTAGAAATATCGGTCACCTCAAAGGAGTTGTCGTCAATCAGGTAATTTGAATTGTTTAGGCGAATATAATCCTCTTGGTAAATCAGTTCGGAAGCAACAAGATAATCGAGCGATCCAAAGCTGGATGAACAATCCAAATTTTGAAGGGTATTGACAACTTTTAATTCTTTATACAGTGTGTTGAATGTATTGTTCTTACGATCCAATAGGATGATTTCGATGCGATGATTATCTTTATTGTACACAATATACCCAAGGTCATCGGCACCATTTTCAAAGATATTCCCTTTGGTGATCGCTAAAACATCTAAGGTAGGATGCCTAAGAAAATAATCCTTCTGGTCCGCCGGTAGTGTTGTCGTTAACTTCTGATGAAGTTTATCGAAGAGGCCGGCATCATTCATTTCCATTAACTGCTGCGCTTGTTCTTTTACCCTGCCTTCAAAACGCGGGCTATCGTAGCTCGACGTATCCGATGGGAGCGACGCGGAGGCAGGAAGGGCTACTTGTTCTTTCTTTTGGTCTTCACTTTTCGTTGATGTTGGTGTTGGCGTCTTTGCCTGATGACAGGAAACGAGACCTAAACATAATGGAATGTATAGAAAAAAGGTTTTTAAATTCATGATGAAGTATCGTCAATGCTTATGCAGTCACTCTTCATGCAGCGAAAGAGCAATAACATCGGCTAATTTAGTTATTTTATGGCAAAGAAAGCTGCCGCAGCCTGGAATTAGAAAGCTTCATTCAGCCCCAAAAAGAAACCACGGGAACCATATTTTCCAAAGGCATAGTCCAGACATAGATTTGTGCGTGTTGCTTTGTTAAAGAGAACTCGCAACCCGGCACCACCCCCAGGTTGCCACCTTTCAAAAAGTTTGGTGCCCAGTTCGTCGCTGGCAGTCTGTAGGTTAAAAAAAGCAGCTCCGCTCAAAAAGCGATTCTTTAAAATTGGGAAGCGGTATTCTGTTTCGGCATAACCGAAAGAAATTCCTTTGAAATAACCGATGGTATAACCGCGGCCGCTTCTGACGGCTACGTCCCTTCCTGTTCCTGGAAGATCAAAATAGGGCAGAGTACCACCAAGTTTATAGGAACCCCAATACCAGAAGGCGAGTACATGAGCTGGGTCGGACTGGGATAGACTAAAGTATTTGCGAAAGTCGGTGGTAAGCTGTACTGCACTTTTGCTGCTACCCAGCAGCGTTGTGTTCCATCGCACACCGATATCTGAATATATACCCTTGTAAGGCCTGTTGGGATTGTCTCTGGTCATATATTGCATATTGAGCAATAGGCCGTTGGAATTGTAACTGTCGGGCTCGAAGCCATGTTTTTCGGTGTAGATGGTGTTGGGCGTAACGTTGCCATTCGGGCCGCTGCTGGTTATTTTCCGTCGTAAGTCAAACGCCAGTCCGGCCCCAACAAATAGCCCGTCGGCGATGCGTTTATAGACTTTTTCATTAAATGTAAATGCATTATATTTTGCGCCGTATTTCTTATGGTCGGGGTTGGCAAGAATCTCTTCATCGGCATTGTTCCATTTTCCATGGGGAGTCATGCCCAGCCCTGCGTCTAAAGCCACCATTTTGACAAGTGCAAAAGCACCCTGAAAATTTAGTTTATTGTTCGGAGTAAATACATTGTGGCTGATATAGAAGACCATAATATTTTTCGTGGTGATCGAGGCGGATGTCGCTGCGATCGACATGGTGGTTGTTTTGGGATCACCTAGTACTTTCCCGGCGACAGCCTTGATTCCAATCTGGCCACCAATGGTTGGGTTGTAGGCAATGTTGGGCATTAAGGTGATGGGAGAACGTTTACTTGCATGTTCCTTTTTTCGTTTGGGATGTATTATTCTTCCGATGAGATCCGATATATCGTATTGACTAGCCAAGGCAGAGTCACGCTGCTGTTTGTACTGTGCAACAGAGTCTGCTTTCACATCATTTTGAGCTGCAAGGAGTGTAGGGATTGAAATTAAAAGTATTCCTAAAAAAGCGTATCGGAAGAAATCGTTATAACGTAAAAGTTGATGCATACATTCGGGCTTATCTTAAAACTAAACGTAAAAAAAAATAAAATGTTTTCTCCGGCACTTGGAGCCTGTCTTTTTGATGGTTGAACAAATGCGAATAGGGTATTGTGTTGGAGAAGTTTATTTTTCTTGCGAAGCTGGAGAATTAAACTTGCAAATCACAGCAAATTTATCTTAGTTTGATTATTTAAACTAGGATATGATAGGACGCACTATATTGAATTACGGATTGACGTTGCTTTTATTGACAGGGGCTGCTCATGCACAAGAACTGTATACCCCAAGGAATATTCAGCAAGCGATCGCAAAGGGGACCCGTACTACAACGGGCATACCGGGAAAAAACTATTGGCAGAATTTTGGAAAGTATGATGTGCGGGTGCAATTGGATCCGGCTACAAAGATGGTGAGTGGAACAGAGACTATTCTGTACACAAACCATAGTCCTGATACATTGAAACGCTTGGCTATCCGATTTGTGAACAATGTGCACAGACCTAATGCGGTACGTGCGGCATACGCTTCGGACGATTACCTGACTTCGGGCCTAAAGATTAAATCGTTTAAATTGAATGGTCAAGTTTACGACGTAAACAGCAAGGACTGGGGAACGGTGAAGTTAGGTGATTTTGGGCAGAAAATCCTTCCGGGAAGCACTGCAACATTGGACATTAGCTGGGAATATCCGTTATCTGTCGAAAGCGACCGTGAAGGACTGCTGAATGCGTCTACCTTTTATTGTGCTTACGCCTATCCGCGTGTGTCTGTATACGACGATTACAATGGCTGGGATCTTCTGGAACATAATGGCCGACAAGAATTCTACAATGGTTTCAACGATTATCAATTTGAGATATCCGTTCCGAAGAACTTTGTTGTTTGGGCGACAGGCGAATTGACCAATGCGGCTGATGTACTGCAGAAACCTATTCTGGACCGTTTCGAAAAATCAAAAGTCAGCGATACCCCAATACATATCGCGACAGATGCCGAAATGAAATCGGGCAAAGTGACAGCACAAGAAGCCTGGAATACGTGGAAATTCAAAGCAAGCTACGTACCTGATTTTTGTTTCAGCGTGAGTGACAATTATATCTGGGAAGGGGGGAGTGTAGATTTGGGAAGCAAGCGCGTGAGTGTGCAATCTAGTTATGTCGCCGGAACGCCAGATTTTGAACAATACATTGTCTGGCAACAATACTGCATTGACTGGTTTTCTAAAAATTGGCCTGGTGTCACCTATCCATACCCAACAATGACAGCCGTTCAGGGATTTGCAGATATGGAATATCCGATGATGATCAACGATTCGAGTGTTCCAGATAATCTTGTGGATGCACGGCAAACAGCAGACCATGAAATTGCACATACTTATTTTCCTTTTTACATGGGTATCAATGAGACGCGATACGGTTATATGGATGAAGGTTGGGCTACTGCATTGGAATTCTGGATCGGAAATGCGGAGATTGGTGCCGAAAAAAATAAAGAACTTTTCAAAGATGCCCGTGTAAAGCGTTATATCTTTGACCCCTCTACAGAAGAAGACCAACCCCTGATTACGATGACCTCTCAGTTAAGTGGTTTAGGTTATGGTAACAATGCTTACATCAAGGCCGCGTTGTCTTATATTGCATTGCGGGATTATCTGGGCGATCAACTGTTTAAAAAAGCACTACATCATTATATGGAGCTATGGCATGGAAAGCATCCGACGCCTTGGGACTTCTTTTACAGCATCAACGCCGGAGCTGGGCAAAATTTAAATTGGTATTGGAAAAATTGGTATTTTACCAATAATTACATCGACCTTAAAGTGAATGGTTTTAAACAGCTTGCCGGTAAAAATACACTTACGATCACTAATGTTGGGGGATTTGCAATTCCGTTTGATGTGTTGATTACCTATACGGATGGATCGGTGGAGACAAAACATCAAACTCCGTCAATTTGGCAACACAATGAAATACAGGTAATCCTGACGTGGACTTCGACTAAAAAAGTGAAAAATATTACCTTGGACGGAGGGATTTTTATGGATTACACAGCCAAGGACAACAGCTGGGACGTTATTAAATAACCCGATCGATCGTGTCAGCCTTTATGTTTGAAAAGGTTGACACGATTAATGACTGAATGCTGTTGTGAAGTTTACCTACAAATAGGTGTCCATTCCTGTAAGCCGTACCTTGGGCCTGTAAGACTACAGCTGATCAATGCTTCGAAATGTCAGATTAATTCGTGCACTGAACGCTTTTTTTGTCGGTGGAAGCCGATGCAACCAATACGTTTGTGTAAGACCTTTCATCACCAATAAACTTCCATGGCCCAAGATGAGGTCTATTTTTTCTTTGCTCGTTTTGTGTTTAAAGGCAAACTTTCGTTCAGCACCAAAGCTTAAAGAAGCAATTGCTCCATTTTTTTTAAGGTCTTTTTCACCGTCACTGTGCCAGGCCATTCCTTCGTCGCCATTGTGATAAAGATTCAACAGGCAGGAATTATACGTCTCCTGTGTTTGTTCTTCGGCAATCTTTTTCAGCTCAAGAAGCTCTTTTGTCCAGGGAAGCGCCCTTTTAGTGGTGTTGGAATAGCTATATTCGAAAGCCTGGTCGCCATACCAAGCCACTTTTCGTTTGGTGACGATTTCGTTTCCAAAAATAATAGCACGGTCATTTACCCATTCGATCGAGTCCATGAGTCTATCAAAATAGTGGTTTGCTTTCTGTGGAGGCAGTATTTTACCATAATAATTGACAGTCCCATCGTAAGGGAGTAGATTTCTATTGCCATCGAAGAGATTGTCGAAAAGTTCCATTTTATCGTATTGTGTGTGTTTATTAAATAGCCGTATGCAAAGTCTCCCATCCGATCATCGCTGTTTTCCGCATTGGATCCCATCGGTAACCACCAAATATACCGCTGTTTTGTATAACACGATGACAGGGGATAAGGTAAGCTATCGGATTGCTACCGACAGCTGTGCCGACAGCACGGGAAGCTTTGGGGTTTCCGATTTGAGAAGCGATAGCACCGTAGGTACTTAAGTTACCCATAGGGATTTTTAATAAAGCTTCCCAGACTTTCAATTGAAAATCAGTGCCTTTTAAATGTAATTTTACCTGGCGGATATCTTTGTCTTGGGGATTTAATGCGCTGAGTGCATTCTCGTGCATGCTATCTCCCTGTTGTCGATATGTTGCGTTCGGAAAGCGTTGTTGAAGGGTGTCAAAAGCTGTTAAGTTGTCATCGGCATAGGCAATATGACAAATACCTTTTGAAGTGGATGCAATGAGCATTGTGCCGAATAAGCTCTGATAATAGGCGTAGGAAATCAATAGATTGGAGCCTTCATTTTTATATTCAGCGGGAGTCATTCCCTCAATATTGATAAATAGCTCATGAAGTCTACTGCTGCTGGAAAGACCAAGTTGATAGGTGGTTTCGGCGATATTACTTTCCTTGAGCAATGATTTTGCATGATTTATACTTACGTACTGTAAGAATTTCTTGGGGCTTGTACCAGCCCATGCGGTAAACATGCGTTGAAAATGAGCTTCACTCATGTAAACATGAGAAGCGATCTGACCCAATGTAGGTTGCGTCTTAAAGTTTTCCTGTAAGAAATGTATGGCCTTGGCGATACGTTGAAAATCTACTTCTTGTTGAGTAGTCATGATTGTTCATTTAATTTATACAAAATTGCTAATAAGAAGAAGTCTTTAAAATCCGATTTATGCTAAATTAAATGTTGGATGAAGGAGATTTGTCCGAATGACCCAAGGATTTATCTGGTGCAATTAGATCTCGGATGAGCTGTTTGAGTTCTTTTATTTCGGGGAATCGACCCGCTCTTTTTCGATCGAATATCTCCTGATCCGCTACCCGTACGGTATAACGGCCTGCAATTTTGCTGGGTATGAGTGTAACGCCATGAATCTCATCCGTGAACGAACTCAGCACCTCCTGCGCCATATAAGCGGCACGCAGCATCCAATTGCATTTTGGACAATATTCAATTTCAATAACAGGTTTTGTTGCCATGAGCTAAGTTAAAGTGCGTTGTTTTGTTTTGAACAAATTTATCGATCCTTGCGCTGTAATCAAAGCGCATTTTGTCATGGAAGTTTCGAGATTATTTCCAGCTCGTTGGAGTGAAGTGTAAAACCCGCCCATTCCATATTAAGACAGCCCATTCCATTGGTCTTTTACTCGGTCAATGGAATGGGCGGCTCGTTTTGGATATCCCTAAGAGGTATGCTGGAGGCTTATCCGATTTTCAAAGAAGTCATGGTCAGCGATCCCGCCACTGAATTGTCGTTGAAGAGAAACAGCTCGTCATTTTTCTCCTGTAAACCTAAGGTATAGATTAAAGGGAGGTAATGTTCAGGAGTTGGAATTGCCAAGTCGAACTCTTTGCCCTGTTTTCTGAAATCTATGAGCGCTTGATGGTTGCCGTTCTGAATAAATTTCTTCATTTTTTCATTGGCTATCGTAGCCCACTCATACGCATAGCCTGCCTTATCGAGCTTGTCCCAGGCGACCATTCGTAAGTTGTGCACCATATTGCCGCTACCGATAATGAGCACCCCTTTTTTTCTTAGCGCGTTTAATTGCTGTGCAATCTCGTAATGGTATGCTGCAGGCTGTGTGTAATCAATGCTCATTTGAATAATTGGAACGTCTGCATCAGGGTATAGATGTTTGACTACAGACCATGATCCATGGTCCAGCCCCCATTTGTCGTCGAGATGAACGTCTGTTTTGCTGACAATACGCTGTGTTTCTAAAGCGAGCGCCGGGCTGCCTGGAGCTGGGTATTGGACATCAAATAATGCCTGGGGAAAACCGCCAAAGTCATGAATGGTGGCGGGATGCTCCATCGCTGTGACAAATGTTCCACGTGTTTCCCAGTGTGCCGAGACAACAAGAATCGCCTTCGGTTTTTCAAAAGTTTGGCCAATTTTTTTGAATCCCCGGACAAATTCGTTGTCCTCTATGGCGTTCATGGGACTTCCATGTCCTAAAAATAAGACCGGAAATTTGTCCGTTGCCTCCAGTTCCTCGGAAAATTTATATAAAGAGTTTGCTTTATGAGCTACTCCAGCTAATGGTAATGTTGCCATAATTTTAATAAAATCCTTTCTACGCATTTGATATGATGTGACTGCGTCAATTTTTATTACAAAGGTAAGGGATGGGTTTGGCTAGGCGGTATCATTATCCTGTCAATCTGTTGTACTATTCGGAAATCTGTTGTACGCTATTCGGAAATAAGTTTTTGGATCTCATTTCTAAATTCCGAAGGCGTCATGCCTGCTTTATTTTTGAAGACATTGGTAAAGTAGGCTTTATCTTGGTAACCGAGTTCAAAACCAATTTCCGAGATCGTTTTAGTCGTTGTCAACAAGAGGTTTTTTGCTTCAATAAGTTTCCGTGTTTCGATAATCTCAGAAACGCTTTGTTGTAATATGCTCTGACAAATCAAATTTAGGTTTCTTGCGGACATAAAAAGCTTCTCTGCGTAAAAATTAACGCCTTCAGGGCGGCGATAATTCTCTTCCAGTATGGAAAGAAAGCTTGTGAAGGTTGTACTCTGATTTTTTAATTGCTGTTGGCTGTCTGGAAATTGCTTTTTTCGTTCAGATTCAATCATGGTAAAGATGGTGCTCAATAGCTGCTTGATAACCGCATAATCTACGGTAGTTTGTAAGCATTCCTCCTGCATTAGCTCACACAAGACTATCAATCTTCCAAAGCAGTTGGGGCTGGCGAAGGTCAATGTCGCATTTTCATGAAAGTGGGTATAAAGTTGGAAAGTTGTTTCGGGGATAAATTCACTTTTAAATCGAATGACCCAAAATTCAATGCTATTGTTGTGCAAAAGAGGTTTGACACGGTGCGTTTTGCCCTGAGTGACAAAACTTATAAATGGAGCGGTGTAGGTTTTTGTTTTAAAATCGATAAAATGTTCGAGTTTCCCTGCCACACCAATAATCAGTTCCTCGAAATCATGTTGGTGTATTTCGTTTTTGGATTGTTGTATGCGCAGTGCCTCATCGGCGTCAACTTTGTAAATTTTGAAAAGTCCGTTCAAAATAAGGGAAATTTTAATTTGCTATTTACGAATATACGGTTTCGTTTGCATATTGGCTATTCGCAGTGTCCTACCGGCAGTTTACAGTTATTGACTTTTGAATCTATGTTATTTTCCAATACTGTGCCCAAATGAGGCTTTGATGGTTGGCGGTACATTTTTTATGTTGGCTAGTTTATAATATAGATCCTTATATGTTTATCCGTTTCTATGCTAGTTTTTCATTTGAGTTGGTATTCCGAAGCAAGGGCTGCTCCGCTTCATCGTTAAATTGAGGTATTCCCCAGTCTGATGTGAACCCTTGAATCGTTATTTTGTCTGTCTTTATAGCGTGTTTTTCCGAGTTATTTTCGTGTTGCAGCGTCGCTGCGGAATTTTTCGGCTGCGGTTCGGATTGGCGTTGGCCTTTTTTAGGGGCATCCAGGGAATATGGTCGCGTTCGGAGCGTCATTTGCCCGTGTTGGCAGCGGGGTATATGCGGGCTTAGACTCGGACTCAACACGGACTCAACACGGACAGAACACGGTTGCAGGGCAAATCTGCCCCGACCATGGTACGAAGCAGGGCTGGGAGGGTAGTCGGAGGTTCCTGCAGACCTTTGTCAGCAGCCGGAGCGTTGTCCCCGAGCGGAACCACCTTTCCCTAAATAACGAAGAGTTAAGGATGCCTTATTACTTAGGTTAGCTTTTGTCTATATTTAGCTTAGTATTAAGTTAGGTTTTATTTAGCTATAACCTATACTATACCTAAACAAAACCTAAATAAAACCTAAACTAAACCTAAGTAAACAGGTAGGAAAGTATAGCTGCAAAAGAAGGTATCCGGAGTGCTGAGTTCTGCGATCTTCCCCTTCCCGTCCATCTGCTGCGCCGGTGCGCACCATCTTCAATTGGGCATTGAGCCGAGCGGGCTACAAAGTGATCCCGGGCTTAGGAAGATCGAACAATACAATGTCCATCCATGTTTCCGCAGCGGAGCTGCACCAAGTTCCGGTTCCGCGGATGTCCGCGGTACGATCCAATTTCCAGGCCCCCCATGTTTCCCCTGCAGAGCCTGTATCAAGTCCCGGTTCCCACGAAGTCCACGCCAAAACCACTTTTCGGCCCCCTTCTGCCCCGGAATCAGCCATTCCAGCCTTCCGATCACCTGTTTTACAAAAAGAATCTCGCACCGTTATAGGCAGTTAAGGGGAAAATGAAATAA
>NZ_DBGB01000025.1:0-34246 GCF_002295765.1 Sphingobacterium sp. UBA865
GTCAAGGGCTTCTTTCGTTTAGCTACCTGCCTGTACTTCCCCGTACAATGCTATTGCATATCCTCCGCCTATTGGTTATCGCAGTACGTTGCTTGAGTTTACTTTCCTTATAGGCTATCCAACTGTTGCGAATTATACAGTGAGTGGCTATAGTTCTTGCTATAAAATTCATATGTTATACGGTCATTCTACACTATTATTAAGCTTAATAAGGCAGATATCATTGTATCCACATACTATTTCTCATCTACATATCCCGATCAGGAACCCGATAACATTATACTTCTAGCTAGGCCTCTGTGAAGTTACAATTGCTTAACGATAACAAATGCAGCTCGGCATTCATTAGTAATCATTGCTGGATTATATTGTAGCAATGCCATTATTCTACTCGGAATTTCATTATTAAAAACTCTGTGGCTGCAGAATATCGATTGAAAAACAACGAAGATAAAAATTTAAGCAATCGTTTGTGTAGATTAAGCAAACGATTGCTTTCAAGTTTCATTTTTTATTTAGAAAAAAGTGTTATATTATTGTTATAGAGATTAAGTTCTTTAAATAGAACCAACTATAAAATCCGATCCAAAAGGATTTTTTCTATTGACTGTTTAGTTTGTTTTAAAATAGGTGATTTTTTAGAGGGACCAATTGGTCCCTTTAAATTTATATGAACTTTAAATTATGGATTCTAGAAGAGATTTTCTTAAAAAAGCCGGAATATTGTCATCGCTGGCTGTTTCACTCCCTACTCTGGTCAATGCCAATACGGCAGCCGCGTCGTTTAATATGTCTGGATATGCAGCTCCAAAAATCGATAAAGTCAGAGTAGCGGTGATAGGATTGGGTATGCGCGGTACTGGTGCTGTTGAACGCTTGTCCTTTATTGAGGGATGCGAAATTGTCGCACTTTGTGACAAGCATCCAGACCGGGTGGAGCGCGCAACAAAAATTGTTACATCGAAAGGTCTAGCAGCTCCTAAAGCGTATTCAGGTGAAGATGGCTGGAAATCCTTGTTGAAAGAAGAGAAGCTTGATCTGGTCTATATTTGTACGCCTTGGGATTATCATACTCCGATGAGTATTGCGGCGATGAAAGCGGGTAATCACGTGGCTTGTGAAGTCCCGATCGCTTTGACAATCAAGGATTGTTGGGAGGTGGTAAAAACATCCGAGGCAACTAAAAAGCATTGTATGATGCTGGAGAACTGCTGTTATGATTTCTTCGAAATGCTTACATTGAATATGGTGCGCCAAGGCTTGTTTGGCGAGCTCGTTCACGCCGAAGGTGCTTATATTCACGATTTGCTTGATCTTAACTTTGCAAAAAATGGCTATGATAACATGTGGCGCCTAAGAGAAAATATAAAACTAAATGGAAATCTGTACCCTACACATGGACTTGGACCTGTGGCACAATGCTTAAATATCAATAGAGGGGATAAAATGGATCATCTTGTGGCGGTGTCTTCCAGTGATTTTATGATGGGAGAAAAAGCGAAAGAGTTAGCCGCTAAGGATTCTTTTTTTCAGGAATTTGTAGGAAAGAAATACCGTGGTAATATGAATACAACGCTTATCCGTACGGCCAAAGGGAAAACGATTATGTTGCAGCATGATGTTACTTCTCCTAGACCTTATTCTAGGCTACATACACTGAGTGGTACCAAAGGGTTTGCACAAAAGTACCCTACGGAGAATATTGCTTTTGGTCATGAATTCGTTACAGAACAGAAATTGAAGGAACTGTATGATAAATACACCCCAGAATTGGTAAAATATATTGGTGAGCAGGCAAAGCAGGTCGGTGGACACGGTGGGATGGATTTTATGATGGACTGGCGTCTAATTGATTGTTTGCGCAATGGATTACCTTTGGATCAGGATGTCTATGACGCTGCTTCATGGAGCTGTATCGTACCGTTGAGTTTCGAATCTGTCGAAAAGAACTGTAAAACAGTTGATGTACCGGATTTCACAAAAGGTGCATGGAAAAATAATACGCCGGTAGAAATCACGTTAAAAGGTGGCGGAAATACGCCTATCCGTTCGAGATCAGCGAAAAAAGAAAATATACAATTGGGCGTATAGCCCTCCTATATAAAATGACTTATTGAAGGGGAACTTTTTATTGTTCCCCTTTTATGTTTATCTTTAATTATGTTATTCAATCTGACTCTAATTACCTGTTTATCGTTATTTTCCACCAAGGATACACTTTCCTGTTGTGTTGGGGAAAATATACCTACTCGCGCTGGTATGATAAAATCCCAAATTGCCCAGCTAAAAAGCAAGAATGCGGACAAAATGATATTGGTCGAAGGGGGCAAATTTCTAATGGGAAGTTCAAATTTTGAAGATAGTAAGCCCCTACATCAGGTTGAACTAAATTCATTTTATATGGATGAACATGAGGTCACAAATGCACAGTTTGCGCAGTTTGTAAAGGAGACGGGTTATGTAACTGTTGCTGAGCGAGAGCTTGATCCGAAAGATTTTCCGGGAGTGGATCCCAAGATGTTAGTCCCGGGATCGGCTGTGTTCTCTAAGCCCAAAGAACTTAATTCATTAAATAATTACCTGATGTGGTGGGAGTATGTCCCTGGTGCAAACTGGCAACATCCCGAGGGGCCGAATAGCTCGATAAAGGACAAAATGAATTATCCTGTTGTTCAGGTTGCCTATGAAGATGCTGCAGCTTATGCGGAATGGGCAGGCAAGCGATTACCTACAGAAGCGGAATGGGAATATGCGGCTAGAGGACGTAAAGATGCAAACGACGATTTGTATTATTGGGGCCAAGACTTGAAGCCTAATGGTAAATGGACCGCAAATATTTACCAGGGAAAGTTTCCGGTACAAGATTCAAAAGAAGATGGATTTGAGGGGACAGCACCTGTAAAATCATTTCAGGCAAATGCGTTGGGACTGTATGATATGGAAGGGAATGTGTGGGAATGGTGTGCTGATTTTTATAGACCTGACTATTATCAGCATAGTACAGCTGCTAATCCCAAAGGACCACAAGATTCTTATGATCCACAGGAACCAAATCTTGAAAAACGCGTTCAGCGGGGAGGGTCATTTCTTTGCAATGATCAATATTGCGAAAGGTATAAAGCCGGAAGCAGAGGAAAAGGAGAGGTCAACAGTCCTACAAATAATGTTGGATTTCGCTGTGTAAAAGATATAAAATAGAAAAGGCTTGCATGTGCAAGCCTTTTCTATTTTATTGATATGCCTTATTGTGCATTCAAAAACATTGATTTTTGATTGTACAATTCTCTGAAATAAGGATCTTGTAGATCTTTGATAAAGCGAATTGCTTCACCAGTTGATTTCATCTCAGGGCCTAATTGCTTGTCTACTTCAGGGAATTTATTGAAAGAGAATACAGGTTCTTTAATCGCGTATCCTTTCAGTTTACGTTCGATTGTAAAGTCTTTCAATTTATTGACGCCCAACATGACTTTAGTTGCAATATTGATGTAAGGAACATCATAAGCTTTAGCGATGAAAGGAACTGTACGTGATGCACGTGGATTAGCCTCGATTACATATACATTTTCACCTTTGACAGCAAACTGGATGTTTAATAGACCTCTTACGTTCAACGCTTTTGCCAATTTAATAGAGTATTCTTCCATTTTGTCCTGAACAGCTTGTGATAGACCAAATGGAGGCAATACCGCCGATGAGTCACCCGAGTGGATACCTGCAGGCTCGATGTGTTCCATCATACCAATGATGTGTACATCTTCACCATCACAGATTGAATCTGATTCAGCTTCTTCTGCACGATCCAGGAAGTGGTCAATCAGAATATGATTTCCAGGAAGATTCTTCAACAAGTTAACGACAGCTTTTTCTAAATCTTCGTCATTGATGACAATACTCATTCCTTGTCCGCCCAATACGTAAGAAGGACGCACCAATACTGGATAGCCAACTTCGTTTGCAACTTGTAATGCTTCTTCTGCTGAAGTTGCTACACCGTATCTTGGATATGGAATTTCCAGTTCTTTCAATAGATCGGAGAAACGGCCACGGTCTTCTGCCAAGTCCATATTCTCAAATGAAGTACCGATAATTTTTACGCCAAGTTGCTCTAGACGCTCAGCCATTTTAAGAGCCGTTTGTCCACCCAACTGAACGATAACACCTTCGGGTTTTTCTAATTCGATGATCTCACGTACGTGCTCCCAGAATACGGGCTCGAAGTATAATTTGTCAGCCATATTGAAGTCTGTCGATACAGTCTCCGGGTTACAGTTAACCATAATCGCTTCGTAACCACATTCTTTAGCGGCTAATAAACCATGTACACAAGAGTAGTCGAACTCGATACCTTGACCGATACGGTTTGGACCTGAACCTAAAACGATGATTTTCTTTCTATCTGAAGAGATGGATTCGTTCTCTTCTTCGAATGTCGAATAGTAATAAGGTGTTTGTGCCGGGAATTCTGCAGCACAAGTATCGACCATTTTGTAAACACGGTTGATACCTAACTCCTTACGACGATCGTACACTTGATCCTCGGTTACATTTCCTAATAACCATGCGATTTGTACATCTGAATAACCTTTTTGTTTTAAGGTCATGAAGAAGTCGCGTGGAATATTATTCAATTGATAACGACGTAATTCTTGCTCAAGGTGTACCAACTCTTGGATCTGTACCAAGAACCATTTGTCGATACGTGTTGCCTTACGGATCGATTCCAAAGGAACGCCTAATTCGAAAGCATCTTTGATATGGAATAAGCGGTCACCACTTGGATGTTCCAAACTATCCATGATTTCGTCAAGGTTTCTCCATTGACGACCGTCAGCACCTAAACCAGCGCGGCCAGTCTCCAATGATTGACAAGCTTTCTGTAAAGCTTCGATAAATGTACGGCCGATTGCCATTACTTCACCTACTGCTTTCATCTGTAGACCTAATTCCTTGTTTGCTCCTTTGAATTTATCGAAGTTGAAACGAGGGATCTTAACGATCACATAGTCTAATGTTGGTTCAAAATATGCGGATGTTGTCTTTGTGATCTGATTTTGCAATTCATCCAAGTTGTAACCAATCGCCAATTTAGCTGCAATCTTCGCAATTGGATAACCCGTTGCTTTCGATGCTAAAGCCGAAGAGCGTGATACACGAGGATTGATTTCGATGGCAATAATTTCTTCGTTTTCTGGGTTTACAGAGAACTGAACATTACAACCACCTGCAAATGTACCAATTGAACGCATCATCAGAATAGCCTGATTACGCATGTCTTGATAACATTTGTCTGACAATGTCATGCCTGGTGCAACAGTGATTGAGTCTCCAGTGTGGATACCCATTGGATCAAAGTTTTCAATGGTACAGATGATGATAACATTGTCGTTGGTATCACGAAGTAATTCCAACTCAAATTCTTTCCAGCCCAATACCGCTTGCTCTACCAAAACTTCGTGTGTTGGTGAAGCGTGTAAACCTCTATTTAAGGCTGCGTCAAAATCTTCTTTTCTGTGAACAAATCCACCTCCTGTACCTGCAAGAGTATAAGATGGACGTATAACAAGCGGATAGCCAATTTCTTGTGCCGCTTCTTTACCTTCAAGGAATGAGTTTGCAATTTTGGATGTTGCAACGCCCACACCGATATCAACCATTAATTGACGGAATTCTTCACGGTTTTCAGTTTTTTCAATGGCAGCAACATCAACACCGATAACTTTTACGTTGTATTTTTCCCAAAGACCTAGGTTAGAAGCTTCGATACATAAGTTCAAAGCCGTTTGGCCACCCATGGTAGGAAGTACAGCGTCAATGTTGTGTTTTTGCAAAATTTCTTCAATACTTTCGCATGTTAATGGAAGTAAGTAGACATTGTCTGCAACAACTTTGTCCGTCATGATTGTTGCAGGGTTTGAGTTGATGATGGATACTTCAATACCTTCTTCTTTCAATGAAAGGGACGCTTGAGATCCAGAATAATCAAATTCACAAGCTTGACCGATAACGATGGGACCTGATCCGATGATTAAAACCGACTTAATGGAAGTGTTTCTTGGCATTATATCTAGTTCAAAAAATTAAATTTCCTATTGTAAATCTGAGCAAAGACAATCAAAAGTAGCTCATGGGGAAGGGTCATTCCGACTGCTTTGTCGGAGTGCAAAGTTACATTTTAAATTTTGAAAATTAACTATTTATTTTAAGAATATTTCAAAAAAAAAAGTAGTTTTTTAGAAAAGTGGTCCTGAAAAAACAAAAACGAGTTGGAAAACATAAGCAGTATGTTTTCCAACTCGTAGGCAATAATGGGGCTGATTTGTTTAATAAACGATGATTTCGTCCGTAAACAAGTAGCCTTTTTTTGGATTGCTGGCTTTGATTTTTATATAACGGGCCTGTTGGGCTTT
Organism: Sphingobacterium sp. UBA865; assembly: GCF_002295765.1. Lineage (NCBI taxonomy): Bacteria > Pseudomonadati > Bacteroidota > Sphingobacteriia > Sphingobacteriales > Sphingobacteriaceae > Sphingobacterium > Sphingobacterium sp. UBA865. The sequence goes on from NZ_DBGB01000025.1 coordinate 6,411, forward strand.
GTCAAGTTTGAGTTCAAACCTTTTGAAAGTCAACTTGGATTCTTTATCGGATATGTCATTTTTGATTGTTCCTACAGATCTGAAGGTACGGCCATTATCCGAAAGCAGGACTTCCATTTCTCCTGGCATATAAACGCCGGGGCCGATCATCTGCATAAAATTCATGGCTACTTGGTGTATTTCCTCCCTGCGTTCCATATCCACAACAACATCAATCGGACTGGTGAATCCTTGCCATTGACCATCGTGATAGGAAAGACCGCCCATGATTCCGTTTGTTAAGGTAGAATCTTTTTGTGCTGGATATCCCGACCATGCTGTGTTGTACGTTACTTTTTTTCCAATAGCACGATGAATGTCAATATCAAAGGATAGGGTTGGACCGATTTTGATGGAATCTAGAAAATAAGCGGCATTGATATGACCTGTTGAGCTGAGTTCAAATGGTCCAGTATATGGTGTAGACAAGATTGTAGGCTCACTGCTATCAATGGTATATCGGATCTGATCTGTTTTTAGTTGCTCCGTTGTCAGCGTAATTTTATTGTTGTTTTTAGCAGCATTGTATGTTGCTGTATAAGCGACATTAAAGGAAGGACGATAATAATTGACGTTTAGATCTTGTAGTAGCTTATAATGTGATTGTAGTCTTCGCTGAAAGTCTGTCCAGCTTTTCCCATCTTTATTCGTCCAATTGACTTCCGCCAAAGCCAGTGCACGTGGGAACACCATATATTCGAGGTGTTCGGTGGTAGGTACATATTCTGTCCATATATTCGCTTGTGCTCCGAGGATATGCTTGGCTTTGTCCCCTTGTATCGCAGCTGGAATAGGATCATACGAATAAACTTTATCTAATGTCAGGTAACCCCCGATGGCCTCAGGCTGTGTCCGTGGGTCTGTCTGATAAGAATCAAAATAGAGGTGTGAACCTGGAGTCATGATGACATCATGGCCTGCATTTGCGGCCTTTATGCCGCCGTCTTCACCGCGCCAGCTCATGACGGTAGCTCCTTCTGTGAGCCCCCCTTGAAGGATTTCGTCCCAACCGATCAGCTTTCTACCCTTGGATTGCAGGTATAGATCCATTTGTTTGATAGCATAACTCTGCAGTTCGTCAACAGATTTTAATCCTTCTTTTTGCATGAGCGCCTGATCTTTTGGGCAGGTTTCCCAATGCTTTTTCTCAGCTTCATCACCGCCGATATGAATGTACTGGGAAGGGAATATCGTGAGGACTTCATCCAAAACATTTTTTAGAAATTCAAAGGTTTTTTCATTGCCGATACAGAATTCTCCCTGACTATAGGGCTTTCCGGAGCAAGAGAGTTCGGGATATACGGCCAATACTTCTTCCGAATGTCCGGGCATTTCTATCTCAGGAATTACATTGATTCCTTTGCGGGCTGCATAGTCGACCAATTCGCGTGCTTCTTCCTGGGTATAGAATCCACCGCTGGCATTTGGCTTACCTTTTTCTACATACTGACGACCATTGTTCCACCAATCTTTCCAGCCCGTATGTGTTCGCCAGGCCGCCTTTTGTGTTAACTCCGGATATTTCTTAATCTCCAATCGCCATCCCGCTCCGTCGGTTAAATGCCAATGAAAATTGTTGAATTTGTAGATGGCCATGATGTCGATATACTTTTTGACAAAAGATAACGGCATAAAATGGCGCGATACATCCAGGTGTAAGCCACGGTAGGCAAATCGTGGCTCATCGACTATAGTCGCATAGACTATTTTACTTGGATCAGCTTGTAGATAACCCAATTGAACCAGTGTGTAAATCCCATTGATAACCTGGGGTACATTCCAGGCCCTGAGTAGCAGGCCTTTTTCATCGATTTGGATGGAATAGGCGTTCTTGCTAAGGTTATCTGCATCGACTGCTTTAATAATGCGAAAGCCTTCTTTTGGGCCTTTTTTATTTTTCTTGAGTACTTCGACAGCTAGGCTTTTGATAGCTGGGTGTTCAGTAAGCAGTTGTGTCGCCTCCTGAAATTCATCTGAAACAATAACCTGAAGATGTGTAGGGATAGCGTATGTTCCCGTAGCCAATGTGATTTTCGAAGGTTTGGGTATAATGTCAAAGTTGGTTTGGGCATGTGCAGTAAAGATGGTTGCACCCCCAAGTAACAACATGGATAAAGATCGGCTCAGTCGCATAGTTTTGTTATTAGATTAATGATAATCAACACAAATATCCTAATTTTTGTTTCATAATTCTATTATTGGTGGCAATCGGTCATTTTTTATGATATAAAACCAACAAATTGACGGTTAGAAATTACATTTTTAATCCTTAACTTTGTTGTATGATTGAACTTCCAGTTATTCCGGCAACTCCTGCACAACGCAAGCCTGATTGGTTGCGTGTCAAATTGCCTGTTGGTAAAGAGTATAGACATGTCAGAAGTCTTGTAGACGAGCATAAATTACATACAATTTGTGAGAGTGGAAATTGCCCGAATATGGGCGAATGTTGGGGCGCTGGAACGGCAACCTTCATGATTTTGGGAAATATCTGTACACGTTCTTGTTCATTTTGTGCGGTAGCAACAGGTCGTCCTTTGGCGGTGGATCTGGATGAACCTAATCGTGTTGCCAATTCTGTCAAGTTAATGCAGGTAAAACACTGTGTGATCACTTCGGTGGATCGTGATGACCTAAAAGATGGTGGTTCGATAATATGGGCGGAGACAATAAATGCCATCCGAAGGGAAAGTCCTGAAACAACCTTAGAAACACTTTTGCCAGATTTTAAAGGACAATGGGATAATTTGGACCGCGTGATTGCAGTACGTCCCGAGGTTGTTTCGCACAACCTTGAAACTGTACGTCGTTTGACAAGAGAAGTTCGCGTTCAAGCTAAATATGATCGTTCACTTGAGTGCCTGCGTCGAATTTCTGAAGCTGGACTCCGTACAAAATCAGGAATTATGCTTGGTTTAGGTGAAACAGAGGAAGATGTTATCGAGGCAATGCAAGATTTATATAACGTTGGGGTACATATTTTGACACTGGGGCAATATTTACAGCCTACCAAAGCTCACCATCCTGTAATCGAGTGGATTACACCTGCACAATTTGAGAAATATCAAAAAATTGGTTTGGAAATGGGATTCAAGTATGTGGAGTCTGGACCGCTGGTTCGTTCTTCTTACCATGCAGAGAAACATTTATTTGATATGCAATAGAAAACATTTCTAAGTTTTTTAACAAAGAATATTTTTCGCAAGATATAAAAAGAAGCCTGGGTGATTTTTTTGCTCAGGCTTCTTTTTTCTATTTTTTTTTAAATGAAACGGTTTGCCTCTAGGGGTTGAAAAACTTATTACTCTTGTTCATCATCGATAATTTGCTAAAACAGCAAGATTTCGATTACAAGATATTGGTCATTAGGCGCAAGAATAGACCAACAACACATCAGCAAAAAACCAGCAATAAAACAATAGACGAACATTAGGCCAAGACAATTGCTTCTTTCAGAGGTGGTCTGATACCTTAAAGGTTGAAAACTGTACGAAGTAAAATTGTTCTCCCGCGAAGTTCAAATTCATTCTGTGAAATCATATTGGCCGTCATCAGGTAGGTGCGATAGTTTTTGATATTGACCAAATTATTCATTTCCAATTCGATATCCATTTTCCACTTGTTGATCTTATAGCGCGTAAAAAAGTCGATGAAGGTATAACTTGCATTCTTCATGTTTGTTTGAAAGGTGGAAAGATTACGTAGGTTTAGCCGCATAAAGCCATTTTTAAAGGGACTGGCTGGAAAGCCTATGTTATGCATCATGGTGGTAGTTTTGTTTTGGATCGCATTGTCAAGGCCCTGTTGTTTGCTCCGGCTCCAATTGAATAGTCCTGAATAGGAAATATTATAAGATTTAAATACCTTAGCTTCAATACTGGGCTGAAATAGATAGCTCATACTTCGAGTAGGCACTAGCGCATTGTTTAACAATTGATTGTATTTGAAGTAAGAAATGCTTCCTTTTAGTTTGAGGGTACTTGCCAAAGGGAAGATGTATTTATCAAATCCGATCTGAGATGACCATCGATCTTGCAGGTTATCCATATTGACCAATATGTTTTCGGTGATATTATTTTTTATAACGGACGATAACATCGTGTTGGAAAGCGATCTTGTATAGCTAATACCTGCATTTGCAAATAATACTTTTAGGGTGCGGGCCAAATTATAATTGAGATTAAACGTATGTTTTTTGGATTCATTTAGCGCTGCATTATTTTGGCTAAGCATTCTATAGTTCCGTAATACGGCACCACGGTATATATCTTCAATATTGCCTATATCCTGCGCAAATTGATAGTTAAATTGAAGATAGTCTTCTTGTGAAATCTGCCATCTTGCTTTTAAATTAGGATTGATCAGCATGGAATTTTTGGACGTGGCCAGTTGATGGCTGACATCTTCATAATGCGTAAACAAATAGGTGATCGGGATCTCGAGCTGGGTTTCAAATCGATTTGTTTTCCAGGAATATTGCGGTGTAATAAACGCTTGGGATCTGCTCCAATACAGATTATTACGGGTATTATCGCCCAATGTTCGAACACGTTGCTCATTATCTACTATGGTAAGGAGTGAGTTGAAATGTTGACGATCTGTATTGAAGCCAATTTGATAATATTGTTTGATTCTGCCTTTATTGAAGCGATAACCTGTACTGATCTCCGTAAAAAAGGAAGGAACTTCGATTTGCTGGCGGCTGCTTTTATAGGGAATGCTATCGTTGAGTATTTCTGGAAGAACACCGGGATAGATCTGTAATGTCTGCGGTTTATTGCCATAATTTAAAGACCAGTTGATTGCAATAATGTCATTGTTTTTAAGTTGGGGTATATAGCTGAACAAGTTGCTGAATCCCTTGATGTGGTGTTTTTGGAACTGCTCGATCTGCCCTGAGGAGTTTGCCAGCAATGCTGTAATATCTTTTTTTTCATATTCAAATGATAAAGTATTGCTCGCATATTTCTTTTCCGTATTGGTAGATGCCGAAAGTCTGGCTGCGCCAAGCCAACGCGCTGTTTTCATGTGATTTTGCTCATTAAAATAAACGTCACCATCATCGAGCAGGTATTGCGTGTTTGAGGCATTATTTTGCCTATCGTTGTCGTATAAAACCTGAATATTGGATTTTAGCTGCCAGAGATTCTTGAGATTGTATAGGTTATTGGTGTTCAGTGAACCGGTATTGTTGAAGTAATAATTGTTTTTAGGAATATTTGGACTGCCTGTTGTGCTCGTCGCCAGGAGATTGTTGATAGTCGAGCTGCTGAACTTGGCCAGTAAAGAGGATTGATTGGCTCCAATAATATCTCCGGAAAGATCATGACCTATATTATTCCCGTTGAGAACATTCAGCATCTTTACTTTCTTGTTGAATAGGATTGAATTCAATTCAGGATCATAGAGATTGGGGGTGCCGACGCCAATTTTGGCCTGTCCAGTGAGCTTCAGCTTGGCTTCCTCTTTGATAACGAGATTGATGGCGACGTCGTCTGTAAATCTTTTATTTTTAAGGACCTTATAATGTTCGTGATTGTCGAGCACCTGAATGTCCTTTACCATTTTATGCGGGATTGTCCGTGTACCTACACCATAGCGATTTTCCAACAGATCGTCACCGTCAATGTAAAGTTTAGAAACGGTTTTATCCTGGTATTTTATAAGCCCCGATTCGGTAACTTCCATGCCCGGAAGGCGTTTGATTACGTCGCCTATATTGCGATCCTCCTCTTTGGCAAAAGATCCGACGTCGTAGGAAATCGTATCATTTGAACGGCTCACTTTAGGTTTGCTCTTTACAATGACGTCTTGTAGCAGATTGGTTTTTGGAACGAGGGCGATCCGAAGATTGGATGTCTGTGTGCCAAGTTTGAGTTCAAATTTTTCGTAAGTAAGGTGATTGATCTGCAGGTAAAGGCTCGCATATTCCTTTGTCAATGTGATTGTGAAACGCCCATCTTTATCTGTCGGCTTGAAAGCGATGATTTTACCGTCTGAAAGGATGTTGACACTGGCAAAGGGTACGGGATGCTGTGTCTTATCCACTTGGACCGTTCCACTAATCGTTTGCTGGGCAAAGGTTATTTGCCCAAGCAAAACGACTATAAATAAACATAGAAATACTTTCATTAAGGCGTCAGCTCTATCGGATTATTGGTAACCTTCGAAGGTTTGTATTTATCGTCTCTTGAAATATTGAAACTTTTTATTTTGGATGGATCCAAAGCACCAATAGGGGAGCTTCCACCTGAATTACCGGATCGAACGGCAACGATGTTTCCGTTTGAGCCTACATTGATGGCTCTATTCTTTCCGGATTGCGCTTGCATGTAGGCTTGAGGATTGGCCTTAAAGGCTTCCTGAATTTTCTTTACTTCATCTGCCGTACTTGCGATGGTATTTTGTGGTAGTTCGACAAATGTTTTTCCATCTTCAATTTTATCGAATCCGGCGTAAGCGAAAATCACTTCATTTTTTGTGTCCCGTGCGTCAAGGATAAGTCCGGGTAGACCATGGAGTTTCCAGGGACCATAGGAAAACGGAAGTTCGGTTGTAAACCAGGCGATATAAGTGCGGCCTTTGAATGTTGCCTTTGCATTTTGGCAATTGTAACCACCGATTTCTTTACGATCTCCCAAGATTTCCCAATCCTGTGTGGGATATGGTGAAGTAATGGAGAAATGGTCACTAGCAACGGATATTACCTCAGTTATTTTATTTTGATCGGGGTTGATTAGATAAGATGATGATGAGGGCGAGGAGCGCGTAGTAAGGGTTAGATTGCCGGAAAATGCGGGATCTTCCATCTGTTTTTTGACCTCTTCCTGCATGCGTTTGGATGAATATGACGTATAGTAGCTGCCCTGCTGATTCAGGTAAACCACTGTTTCATCGCGTAAAAATTGGTCCCGTTGGGTACTGTCATTGACATGTTTGAATTCGTAATGTACTTTAGCGATGGCAGGAGTACGCTCTTGTGCAAATAATAGCTGCGTGGCCACAGACAGTAGGATTGATAATGAATATTTCATAAATATATGTTTATATCGTAAATATACGAAACATTCGTAATTCTAAAAATTTATTTGAACTTTTCGTTATTATCCTCCCTAGGGTTATGCTAATGCAGGTTAAGAAAGGTTTGACTTGTTAGCAATACTTTTGTTAGCTATCTTGTTTCGTTAGCGGTATAAGTTTATTGGGTATGGCTAGGCATATCAGTTCTTGTTATCTTTTAAACAGGGTCTCACCTGCAATTACTGTCCGTTCTGTTTTTACATTTCGCAGTTGCTCATTTGGAATTTTCAAGATATCCTTTTCGAGGATAACAAAATCGGCATCTTTTCCCACTTCGATACTTCCTCGTTTTTTCTCCTGAAAACAAGAATATGCCGCCCAGATCGTCATTCCTTTTAAGGCATCTTCACGGCTTATGGCATCTTGCATCTGAAACCCGTGGTTAGGATAGCCTTTTTTGTCGACACGTGCTACAGCGGCGTGGAAACCATATATGGGGTTAAAATGTTCAACCGGAAAGTCACTCCCCAAAGCGAGTTTGCCATATTCTGCCAACAGACGCTTATAAGCGTAAGCGCCTTTCATACGTTCTTCACCAAGTCGATCTTTGGCCCAGTACATATCGGAGGTTGCGTGTGTAGGTTGTACAGATGGTATGATTTGATACTTTCGAAACTTGTCAAAATCTGTAGGCGATATAATTTGGGCGTGCTCGATGCGCCATCTACGGTCGCCATTATTGTGGAGGTATTTGCCATAGATATCCAGAATAATACGATTGGCCGAATCGCCTATTGCATGGGTATTTGCCTGAAACTTACTTTCGGCAATCTGTTTGATCATGGCTTCGTATTCCCGGGGGCTATGGAGGAGAAAGCCGTGGGTGGGGGCATCATGGTAATGTGCGAGGAGGCATGCGCCACGAGATCCCAATGCACCATCGGCGAGCAGTTTAAATCCTTTGATCTCGAAACGGTCCGTTTCATAGAAACCCTGTTCGATAAATGACTTTATGTTTTGGGGATTGCCGAGGATCATGGCATAATCTCTAATTTTCAACTGTCCTTCGCGATAGTATTTTTTTAGGAGATCGAGTCTTTCTTTTGATAAACCTGCGTCTACAATAGTGGTTAGACCGACGGAAAGGAGGGAGTCTTGCGTTCGCTTGAGCATTCTTAAGTAATCTTTCTCACTCGGAACCGGGATTGTCTTATTGACAAGATCCATTGCATTGTCGATCAAGAGGCCATTGGGGATATTATTATTCCCGCCGACCACACCGCCACGAATCGTGGGAATACTGGTTAATTTGGCCCATTCTAGCGCTTTGGAGTTGGCTACCGCCGCATGATAATCTACACGCATGAGGTAGACGGGGATATCTGGGAAAGCTTTGTCGAGTAGGTCCTTGGTTGGGAAAGTTTTATCTTTCCAGCGATTTTGGTCCCAGCCACCACCGATCAGCCAAGTTTTGTCCGGATTTTTTTGCTGGTAGTTTTTGACACGTTGAATAACCTCCTCGAAAGAATCGCTACCGTTTAGGTCGACTTGATCCATTAGTTCGGCCTCGTCAAATAAATGGGCATGAGCATCGTAGAATCCCGGATAAATGGCCTTCCCCTGCGCATCAATTTTTTTTATTGCTTTGTACTTCCGCTGTATTTCTTCATCGGAACCGATGGCAATAAATTTACCGTCTTTGACAGCAAAAGCCTGTGCCGTACTAAAAGCTGAATCTACAGTATATACTTGCGCATGATAAACAATGAGATCCACTTTCGTTTGTGGTGAACATGAAATGATGGTCAAGCAGAACAAAAAAATGATGATTGGGAAGGTTTTCATAACCTAAAAATAGCAAAAAGCTTTGAATAAACGGAAACTAGGCTTGGGGCTAGATCTATTGGAGATGCGGACTCGGGGTTTTGACTTATCGAATTGCTTTACGTGAAGTACCTACGCTGAATTGTCGCGTATTATTGGGACAGGAGATCATCAGTAAAGTAGTGAAAGGCAACCTGAAGGAAAAGTAATGCGAATACGGATTATCCAAATGCAAAAAGGCTATCCAAATAACTTGGACAGCCTTTTTAATTCAAAAATCAAAATACGTGATTAACAGTACTCGTCAAATGCTGCAACTAAATTGTCAGCAATCATTTGTGCCGGGCGACCTTCAATCATATGTCTTTCAATCATGTGTACCAATTTTCCGTCTTTAAATAAAGCCATTGCTGGTGAAGATGGCGGATAAGGCAACATGTAGTTACGTGCAGTGTTTACAGCATCAGTTTCCATACCTGCGAAAACAGTGACCAATTTAGCTGGGTGTTTTTCATTTTTTACAGCAGCTTTTGCAGCTGGGCGTGCATTTGCTGCAGCGCAACCACAAACAGAGTTTACAACCACAAAGACAGTTCCTTCTGATGCGATAGCCTGATCAACTGCTTCAGGAGTTTTTAATTCTTCGAATCCTGCATCAACTAACTCTTGACGCATTGGAGTTACTAAATATTCTGGATACATTATTTCTTAAGTAAAATGTTAATATTCTATTTTAATTGTTTCTATAAAGCTTTCTGTCGCTGGGCAAGTATTCTTAGTCCGTATAAACAACAGCTATACTTTATGCTTACAAATATAGCTGTAAAAGGCTGCTTCGTCAAGACACTTGTCTCAAATCAATGTCAGAAAATCTTTTACCGCATGAAGTCCATTTTCAAGACGTTGGTCGCCGAGCCCGGAAATAAGACGGTAATTCGCATTAATGGCGTTCAATTCGCTTTTCCAGATCTCCATGAAGTGTTCGCGCTGTTCGGGAAAATCCCGTAGTGGATCATCCTGCCAAGGTAGATCGATATCCATCAGCAGATAGAGATCATAAACATGTTGTTGAATTTTATCGGTGACTTCCTGCGGCGTATGACCGAAAAGATGATCTGACCAAATTTTTACCGTAAGAAAGGTGGTGTCACAGATGAGGAGCTGGTCTTGCGCTAAAGGGGTCAGGGCTTCCTCTAGGGCTACCTGTCCATAAAACATATTGACTTCGTCCTGCAGGGTATATTTATTGTTGAGGCTTTGGCAATAATAACGTGAATACTCGGGTACGCATACCGTCTGAAATTCCTTGGCAAGAAATTGTGCCATCGTTGATTTTCCGGTGGACTCGGGGCCAACAACGGCAATTTTTATGAAATCTTTTTCCACATCGATCGTTTTGATAGGCAATATTACGCAAAATTTTTATAGGTTTTCTGCCAATCGCGATAGCCATTCCAAGCGATGAGCGTGAAAACAAGGTAGAGTACTGCGGTCAGCATAAGGTCTTTGTGTATATAGAGCGGGATATAACAAATATCCACAAATACCCATAAGAGCCAATTTTGAAGCACTTTGCGCGTCATCAGAAATTGAGCAACAAAACTTACGGAGGTGCAGAATGCGTCAATATAAGGGACATCGGAATTTGTCTTGCTATCGAGGAGATAACCGATTGATAGCGTTAGGATCAGGATTGCCAGGAGGCAAAGGAGCAATTGTCCCTTGCTGGTTTTGACGATAGGTTTCTTTTTTTCTTCTTTTCGTCTTATCCAATAATACCAACCGTACACAGCTGTGGACAGGAAGTAGAACTGTAGTACAGTATCTCCGTACAGTTTGGCATTATAAAACAGAATCGCGTAGGACGCTACGCTGATGATACTGATTGGCCAGTTCCATATATTTTGCTTAGCGGCCAAATAGACACAAAGAAAGCCTGTCAGCGTACCTAACCATTCGAGCCAAGAGGTCTGGGCAAATTGACGTGCAATCTGCTGAAAAAAATCCTGCATGTGGTGTATTAAAAATTACACCCTAAATATACAAAGTCTGCCCTATAGTCAATTATTGAACCTGTTTATTCGCACAATTGGTACTGGCAAAAGATTCGGGCTTGGCCTTAAAAACAAATCCCATACCCATAATATAGCCCATGGCTTCTTTCAGGGCAACATTTGACTGGAAATTTGGATTGGTGTTGATGTCGGCGTGGACTTCGAGGTCTACTTTGTGTTTTTCGAGGAGGGGGCAGAGTTGATAGGCTATATCGATGGATTTTTGGACTTCGAGCAGCATCCTTTCTTTAATGCTCATTCGGTGATGCCTTTTGTCCCGTTGGATAAACATAAATCCACCTTTATGTTCCCGGAGAAAGACGATGACTGTAGCGAAGTCGATGATGCCTCTCTTGACTTGGGAATCGGTGCCGATATAAACCTTGAGCTTATTCCCTAGGGCATCTTCTCGTTTAATGACTTCCTCAACAGCATCGAAAATCGTGGAGCGAATGGATTCGCCATTGTATTTTTGCCATCTCATAGCGATATAGATTAGATATAAAAAAATTAAACTTCATCATTGACATAAATTTACTGAATTTCAATGATCTAAGTGTTAATTTAGTTTTAAATAATTTATCCACATTAATGATGTTTTACACCGTAGGCCAGGTCTCCGGCATCACCGAGTCCAGGTACAATATAAGCTTTTGAGGTCAGTTCGTGGTCGACGTCACCTACCCAGATGTGTGCCGTAGGTACAAAAGCCTGAACGTGATTCAGTCCTTCCTCGGATGCAATGGCTGCAACAATATGTAATTCCTTGATGTCATATTCGGCCAGGAGATCCTTACAGCATAATACAAGGCTCTTTCCTGTGGCCAACATGGGGTCTACAATGATTACTGTACGATTATCTAAGTTTGGTGTATTAACATATTCTTTATGAATTTCAAACTCACCGCTCTTTTTGGTATGCCGATAGGCCGCAATGAAGGTATTGTCGGCATGATCAAATACATTTAAAAGTCCCTGATGAAAGGGAAGCCCCGCTCTCAGAATTGTAGCGAGTACGGGTTGTTCCATCAAGAGATGGGTTTTGGCCACACCTAACGGAGTTTCAACTTCAACAGGTTTATAAGCCATCGTCTTGCTGATTTCATAAGCGAAAATTTCACCTAATCGTTCCAGATTCCGACGAAAGCGCATGCGATCCTGTTGAATCGTGATATCTCTCAGTTCGGCAATAAAATGATTTGCAATGCTATTTTGGGTAGATAGAATAGTGACCATGGCGTGTGTGCTAGTTCAGTTAAGCTAAAGATAATAAATAATCAATTGAAAGTAATAACATCTATGGTATTATTATAGTTTGCGCTAAAATGGTAAAATTTTTAGTAAATTTGTGTAAGAACATAGCAGGATATGGCCTGGACCACAGGTCAACAAATCGTCTTGAAGCAGATTGAAACCATCGGATTACAAAAACTGTTTTTGAGCTTAGGGCTCAAGCAATTCGTGGTGCAATGTTTGCTGGAAAAGGCCTGAATGGTTTTCTTAAAGACACAGGAAATATATGAAATTTGAATTGACATCGGAGTACAAACCCACAGGCGATCAGCCAGAAGCAATTAAGCAGTTGGTAGCAGGGGTAGAGCAGGCAGAGCAATACCAGACGCTTTTGGGGGTGACAGGTTCGGGTAAGACCTTTACTGTGGCTAATGTGATTCAGGAAACCCAAAAGCCGACATTGATTTTAAGCCACAATAAAACTTTGGCGGCTCAGTTGTACGGTGAATTCAAACAGTTCTTTCCCAATAACTCGGTCAACTATTTTGTGTCTTATTACGATTATTATCAACCCGAAGCTTTTATTGCTTCGACGAATACCTACATCGAGAAGGATTTGGCGATTAACGAGGAAATCGAAAAGCTGCGTTTGGCAACCACGTCGTCATTGATGTCGGGACGGCGTGATATCGTTGTCGTCTCTTCGGTATCCTGTATCTACGGTATGGGAAATCCGGAAGATTTCTCCCGGTCTATCTTTCGTTTTGGGGTCGGTATGACTGTCACTAGAAACGCTTTCCTGCATAAGCTGGTGGAGATTTTATATTCGCGAACGACCACAGAGTTTAAACGGGGTACCTTTCGGGTTAAAGGTGATACAGTGGACGTGTTTCCGGCATACTTGGATAATGCTATTCGGATTTCATTCTTTGGGGATGAAATTGATGAACTGAGTGAGATCGATCCCATTTCAGGGAAAACGCTCAACAAGATGGAAGATCTTGCTCTTTTTCCAGCAAATCTCTTCGTTACACCGAAAGAAAAATTCAAAGAATCGATCTGGGCTATCCAAGATGAATTGATGCAACGGAAAACGCAACTTGAAGACGAGGGCTTAATGCTGGAGGCGAAGCGTTTAGAGGAGCGCGTCAATTATGATCTGGAAATGATGCGTGAACTGGGCTATTGTTCGGGGATTGAAAATTATTCCCGCTTTTTTGATGGTAGACAACCGGGGATGCGTCCGTTCTGTTTGCTGGATTATTTTCCGGAAGATTACCTGCTGGTCATTGATGAGAGTCACGTGACCTTACCACAATTACGTGCGATGTATGGAGGTGACCGATCGCGAAAAGTTTCCTTGGTAGAACATGGGTTTAGGTTGCCCGCGGCTTTGGATAATAGACCTTTAAACTTTCCGGAGTTTGAATCCTTGACAAATCAGACGATTTATGTATCGGCGACTCCGGGCGATTACGAACTGCAGCAGACCGAAGGTGTTGTCGTTGAGCAGGTCATTCGCCCAACAGGACTTCTGGATCCAATTATTGAAGTACGACCAGCGATTAATCAGGTCGATGATTTCTTGGAAGAAGTCGATAAGACCATTAAAGAGGGAGGACGTGTTTTGGCTACTACATTGACCAAACGCATGGCTGAAGAACTTTCCAAATATATGACCAAGCTGAACTTAAAAGTCCGTTATATCCACTCTGAAATTAAAACCTTGGAGCGGGTTGAAATCTTGCGGGGGCTCCGCTTGGGTGAATTTGATATCCTGGTCGGGGTGAATTTACTTCGTGAGGGGCTTGATTTGCCGGAGGTCACGCTTGTTGCTATTCTCGATGCGGATAAGGAGGGCTTTCTGCGTTCCGAACGATCGCTTATTCAGACGATTGGTCGCGCGGCCCGGAATGATAAAGGTCGGGTTATTATGTATGCGGATAAAATGACGGATAGCATGCGTGTCACAATAGATGAAACCAATCGTCGCCGAGACAAGCAGATGAAATATAACTTGGAACATGGCATTACACCGCGTACTGTGGGCAAAACAAGAGAAGAGATCTTAGAGCAGACTTCTGTTGCTGATTTCTCGGGTATTGAACCTAAAATTTATGTTGAACCTGATCCGTCGCAGGCCATTGCAGCTGATCCAGTGATGCAGTATCTCAGTGAGAAGGATCTGAAGAAAGCGATCGATAACGTACGGAAGAAAATGGATAAATCAGCGAAAGAAATGGATTTCTTGGAAGCAGCGAAATATCGTGATGAAATGTTCTCCTTGGAGAAGCTCTATGAAGAGCGATTCCCTTCGTAAAGGAAGTCGGTTTTAATTATTGTTAATCAATTTAAGATTTGTTAAACGACGCTAAATAGCGTATAAATTAAGATTCCACCGTCCATATTTGTAGCAATTGTAAAGAAATTGGCTACATATGAAACATTTAATTTACAGCATAATACTGTTTTTTGTGCTTTCCGCAGCATTCTGCCAAAGTAAAATTTCCTACGGGATAAACGCCGGGTACACGAATGCTCCTGGACCTAATAGATTGGGCCGTACTTCCTAAGGTTAATGATTGAACTATATTGTTCAATTGTTAACATATTTTGCGTAAATCAAATTCTTCTCAGTAAATTAGTGCTCAAATCTAAACTAAAACATACTAAAAAATGAAAAAGCCAATTCTCGTTGTCAAATTTGGATCGGCTTCTATTACCACGAAAGAGGGAGAAGTTGATGAACGTATTGTTTTGGAGATCGCTAGGCAAATTGCTTCCTTACAAAAGAAATACAATATCGTCTTGGTCTCTTCAGGTGCTGTCGCTGCTGGTAAACGTTTTTTGCCCAGCTACACAGGAACGCTATCCGAACGCAAAGCAGCTGCTGCAATTGGGAACCCTATATTGATTAATACGTATTCTACTTATTTCCGACCGTTTAAAATTTCATTGGCGCAGAGTTTATGTGAGCGACATCACTTTTCCAATCGGGATCAATTTCTACAATTGAAAAATACGTATGAGGAATTGTGGCGGAACAATGTTATTCCAATCGCAAATGAAAATGATGTGGTGAGTAATAAAGAACTGAAGTTTTCAGATAATGATGAGCTGGCAACCTTGATTGCTGTTGGTTTTGGTGCCGAAAAATTACTGTTTAGCACTTCCGTTCCTGGTGTGTTGGATGCAAACAACAAGATTATACCGCAAATTGAAACAATCGACCGGGATATTTTAGGGCTGGCAAGGAAGGATAAATCTTCGGTAGGATTGGGGGGAATGACCTCTAAATTGAACTTTGCCCGATTGGCCAATCAAATGGGGATTGCTGTTGTGATTTTTAGTATGCAAACCGAGGAGGCGATACAAAAAGCGGTTAAGCACGAGACTGGCACATTGTGTCTGGCTCAAAGTAAGAAGATCTCTTCCCGCAAGAAATGGCTCGCGAGTGGAAGTTTAATAAAAGGGGAATTGATGGTTGATCGTGGAGCGGAGGAAGCATTATTGAAGCACAAAAGTTTACTCGCTGTGGGGGTAATCCGTATCGTCGAGCATTTTGAAAAAGGAGAAGTGTTAAATATTGTCAATCTAGAAGGCTTAACTGTTGCCGTTGCCCGCGCGAAGATGGATTCATCCGCTTTGTCCCAGACCAGTAAAAAAAATGTAGAAATTGCACATGCAAATGATATTGTATTATTATGAGTGAATCCATCTTAAACCAACTTCAGGCGGCAGCCAAAGCAAAACAAATTTTGCAACAACTGGCTCCTGATACTAAAATAACTATTTTAAATGCCATCGCAGAAGGTCTTATCGCACATACTACTGATATATTAGAAGCCAATAAGATTGATTTGGATCGTATGGCTGATGACGACCCCAAAAAGGATCGTCTTTTGCTCAATAGCGATCGTCTAAAAGGTTTGGCTGACAGTGTTAAGCAGATCGCTCAGTTAGCGGATCCAACAGATCAGTTATTACTAAAAAAGATATTGCCAAATGGATTGGAGATCGAGAAAATTACGGTTCCACTCGGAGTCGTTGGGGTCATCTACGAATCGCGACCTAATGTGACGATAGATGTTGCTGCATTGTGTATTCAGTCGGGTAACGTTTGTCTATTGCGCGGTGGTTCGGACGCGTTACACACCAACGAGGCGTTGTTGAAAGTGATCCATGCTGTCTTGGAGCAGTATGGTATTGCAACAACTATTGTGCAACTGTTGCCTGTTGATAGGAAGCATGTTTCGGAATTATTGGAAGCTACCCAATTCGTGGATATTATCATACCACGGGGTTCACAGTCGCTGATCGATTATGTCAGGGAACACGCTAAAGTACCTGTTATTGAAACTGGAGCAGGAGTATGCCATACTTATGTGGACCGTACAGCTGATTTGGATATGGCAGCGAAAATTGTTGCCAATGCTAAAATTTCCAGGCCATCGGTGTGTAATTCTTTAGATACTGTTTTGGTCGATCGTGCTGTTGCTGCCGAGTTCCTAACGAAATTGAAAACTTATTTTGAAGATGCTCAAGTGGAAGTTTTCGCGGACCCTACAGCTTATGAGATATTACAGGGTCAAAATTTTTCAAATTTAAAGCGCGCAGATGAAGCCGATTTTGGAAGAGAATTTTTAGATTTGAAGTGTTCAATAAAGACGGTCACCAGTTTGGACGAAGCTTTGGAGCATATCGCAAAATATTCTTCCAAACATTCGGAATGTATTGTTTCTTCCAGTGAACTCCATATTGAACAATTTTTGAATACAGTGGATGCTGCCGCGGTATATGCCAATGCATCTACACGTTTTACGGACGGAGGTGAGTTTGGTCTGGGTGCGGAAATAGGTATCTCGACCCAAAAATTACATGCCCGTGGACCATTTGCATTGGAAAAATTGGTAACAGAGAAGTGGATTGTCCGCGGAAATGGACAGATCAGATAAGCATAGATCATGGGATTAAGTTTTAAGAAAGATGTATTGATGAATTGGATCGAAGAAATTGGTAAATTTCTTCGCATATGGACAGAAGGGCATGATGCTTTTACGGAGCCGACTGATCCAGCAGTATTTGAAGATGCTTATGAGAAATTCTTCGAAAAGAGTAGGACCTATTTTTTAAATCTTTCCGAAAATGAACTTTCGGCATATCTCAAAACAGATCTTCAAATTCAGCAACTACATCCATTGGCTTTAACGTTGTTATTTGATGGGTTGAATGCTACAGATGGCAATCAGGAGAATTTACTTCGTAAAGCAAAGTTTATTTTGAATCTGGCGATGGCAGAAACGGCAAGCTTTGCCTTTCAGGATTATCAATATCTTGCTATGATCGATAACAAATTGAAGAGTCTTTAGATTAATAAAGCTCTCCGTCATGCAATGCCCTAAAAAAGTGTTTAACTTTTTGGGTTCATTGCATGACGGAGACCTTAGCGCAGGATCTCACGGGCAATCACCAGACGTTGGATCTCAGAGGTTCCCTCATATATTTGCGTGATTTTTGCGTCGCGCATTAACCTTTCGACATGATATTCTTTTACGTAACCGTAGCCACCGTGGATCTGTACAGCTTCGACAGTGTGTTTCATGGCAACTTCAGATGCATGCAGTTTGGCCATGGCAGCTTCTTTACCGTAAGGAAGCCCCTGGTCTTTCGTCCAGGCAGCTTTATACGTCAAAAGTCGAGCTGCCTCGATATCAACTTCCATGTCGGCCAATTTAAACTGTATGGCCTGATGATCCGAAATCGGTTTTCCAAAGGTCTTTCGTTCTTTTGAGTAAGCCAAAGCAAGGTCATAGGCACCCGCAGCAATTCCTAAGGCCTGTGCCGCAATCCCAATGCGACCGCCATCGAGTGTTTTCATAGCAAATTTAAATCCGAAGCCATCTTCTCCGATACGGTTTTCCTTGGGAACCTGAACATCGGAAAATAGGAGTGAATGGGTATCGGAACTACGGATACCCAATTTGTTTTCTTTAGGACCAATGGTAAATCCCGGCAGCCCTTTTTCAACAATCAATACATTGATTCCTTTGTGGCCTTTTTCAGGATGTGTCTGTGCAATGACAAGATAGATATCGGCATGGCCACCATTGGTGATCCAATTTTTTGTACCATTTAGGAGATAGTGATCCCCCTTATCTTCGGCGGTGGTATGCTGTGAGGAGGCGTCCGAACCAGCTTCAGGTTCTGACAACGCAAAAGCACCAAGTTTTTCACCTTTCGCTAAAGGAATCAGGTACTTTTGTTTTTGTTCCTCTGTACCATAAGCATTGAGTCCATATAATACCAGGGAATTGTGGGCGGATACGATAACGGCCGCTGAGGCATCAATTTTGGCAATTTCTTCGAGCACAAGAACATAGGCCAACGTATCCATTCCAGCTCCGCCATAAGCTTCGGGGGTCATGATACCCATAAACCCTAGTTCGCCCATTTGCTTGACAAAATCTGTTGGAAATTTTGCGGCTTCATCGCGCTCGATTGCCCCAGCCTTTAGCTCCTGGGCAAATTCCCGCGCTGCGTCGCGGATCATTTTATGCTCTTCGCTTAATTCAAAATTCATGGCATTTCAGTTTTTTGGTTCATCAGTTACCAAGCCGATAACGTATATATAATAAGGTTTGCTGTCAAAAAGTTTCCTCCCAACTCACAATCATTTTATGAGCTCGGTGTACCAACATACTCAAATATACAAAATATATATTATGCAAGCATAGTAATATAGCAAATTACTTTTTAAACTACTTGAGCTAATCATTATAAGCATTTTGGAAAGTAATGGCCAGGGTAGGGCGGACAAGTAGCAAGGGGCATGTTGGTTTTCATTTTGTTTATAATTGTAAAATCCTTACTTTCAATTGGATTAAGTTTAGTTTTTTCATTTCAATTTAAAAAATTGAAGAATTACTTGTTTGCTAAATTTAATCTACTATATTTGTAGACTATATAATTTAAACACATTTAAAAAATAAGATTATGAGTTTAAGATTAGGGGATGAAGCGCCAAATTTCAAAGCGCAAACAACCATTGGTGAAATAGACTTTCACGATTATATCAAAGATAGCTGGGTCGTTTTCTTTTCGCACCCATCAGATTATACGCCGGTATGTACAACTGAGTTGGGCCGTACGGCAAAATTGAAATCTGAATTTGACAAGAGAGGTGTGAAG
This sequence comes from Sphingobacterium sp. UBA865, assembly GCF_002295765.1. NCBI lineage: Bacteria > Pseudomonadati > Bacteroidota > Sphingobacteriia > Sphingobacteriales > Sphingobacteriaceae > Sphingobacterium > Sphingobacterium sp. UBA865. Next base: position 25,769 of record NZ_DBGB01000025.1, read on the forward strand.
GCCATTGCGCTAAGCGTCGATAATGTAAACGATCACTTGAATTGGATTAAGGATATCAATGAAACGCAAAATACCGAAGTGAATTTTCCGGTTATTGCTGATGAAGATCATCATGTATCCGAATTGTACGATATGATCCACCCAAATGCTTCCGCAACAGCGACCGTACGTTCCGTATTTATTATCGGTCCTGACAAAAAGATCAAATTGACGCTGACCTATCCAGCATCAACAGGTCGTAATTTTGATGAAATTTTACAGGTCATTGATTCTTTACAGTTAACTGCCGATTATCAAGTCGCTACGCCCGCTGACTGGAAGCATGGTGAAGATGTTATTGTTGTGCCAGCGATTAAGACAGAAGATATTCCTGCTAAATTTCCAAAAGGCTTCAAAGAGATCAAACCGTATTTGAGAACGACGCCACAGCCTAATCTATAGGGAGTAAGCCCTTGGAATTAAAGAACAAAAAAAGGCAACGTTGAAAAACGTTGCCTTTTTTATAAGTTCTAAATGCCTCCTAATAGACTTTAACCATGTAGATATAGTCTTGCATTTTCTTGATTTGTTCTGTTCTTGGTAAACCTGCCAAGCTATTCTTTTTGTTGATCTTAAGACCGGTAACCAGTGAATCACTTGGTATGTCCGCTAAGGCGTTCAAGATTGATTTCGTTTTGATTGCAAAGGCGGCACCATCTATGCCACGTTGTTTTCCGGAAATAATACCAATCACATTACCTCTGCTATCCAATACCGGACCGCCACTGTTACCTGGATTGACAGGTACGGAGATCTGATAAGCGATGGTATCACCGGCATAACCTGTTGATGAACTTAGGTATCCCTGACCATATACTGCTTCGTCCCGAGGAAACCCGATCGTATAAATATCTTCACCAAGATCTGAAGTCGACGTTTTGAACGTGTAAGGTAAGCTTTTAGCTTTCTTAAAGGTCTTATCTGCGATGTATAAGATCGCCAAGTCTTTGCTTGGATCGGTGTGTACGATTTGTGCTTTATACGATTCGCCTTTACTATTTTGTAAATAGATCGAATCAGCCCCGCTAATGACATGGTAATTGGTGACGACATAGCCATCTGTCGTCAACATAAATCCTGTTGCACCAAACTGGCTTTCGGTACCTTTTACAGATTTTTTGTCATTGATATCCCTGATAGCAGCGTTGTGTGCGTTGACGTTCTTTTTGACATTGTTCATGTCTCTACGTAATGCACTGTAATCGGAAGATGCTTTCTCGAGGTTGCTGTAATAACCGCTCAGCCATAATGTGCCAAATACTGCAAATACCGCTACCACTGCAGCCACTAAAGAACTTGCTTTGATGCGTTCCCAAAGTGAAATTACCGCTGATTGTTTTATAGGAACTACCTTTGCGGGTTTGTTTTGGGTTTTATGGTATTCTTTTGCTGATTGTGCTAAAGCATTTTTGAAATCCAGCCGTTGACTGGTTTCTTTCATATTGGCAACAAATTCGCGGTGTTGTTGTAATTGGGCAGCATAGGAGGGCTGATCAGCACAAAAAGATTCAAATGCAGCTTTTTCTTCGGCCGATAATTCGCCGCGAAGATACTGGTCTGCTAATTCGAAAAATTCTTTTTGATTCATTGTTCCCATGGTGTTACACTAATTTTAATCTGTTGAAAAAAATATTTTTTTCAGCCGTTGTAGGCATTTATACTTCTGAGTCTTGGCATTATCTGTATTGGTATAACCAAATTTATCACAGATGTCCTGCATCGAATGGTTTAAGATGTAGAAATCATGTAAGATTGTCTTACAAGGTTCTCCCATTTTCTCTAAGGCAAGTTCCATTTGGTCGAACTTCTTTTCAAGTTCTTGATGCTGTTGTAGATCTTCTTCCTCAAATAAGGAATCTTCATAACCGCTAATGTCACTGTTGCCAAAACCAGCACGATTGAGTTGCTTAAGCCAAAGCCTTCTGCAAATCGAGTAAAGATATGTTTTAAGTTTGCTGCTGAGCTCAAAGTTCCCTTTGGAAACTTTATCGTAGAGCACAATGACAGCTTCTTGAAAAATATCTTTCGCTTCATCCTCACTTCCATTGTTTTGCAAGATCATATGGCTTATAGACGGATAGTACCGCTTGTAGATAGCATCTATCGCCAAGCTGTTGCCGTCTTTGATGCCTTCAATGATTTGCTCATCATTTTCTAGCAGGACTGATTTACTGAATTTACTCACCTATTAATACCTTAATGCTTAAATTGTAACCCTTTGAAAAATAAAATTCTTCGAAATATTTTCAAACGTAAACTTTTATTTGTTTAAAGTGAAATCTATCCCCAAAAATAAGGCTTATTCCTTGAAACCGAAAGCATTTGTTTTTTATTGGAATCAGCTTCTTTTGGGAGGACATCGTTATTTTTCGCCGGGTCAATTTTTTACGTTTTTACATTGTTTTATGTACGATCCTCAAATAGAGAACCTATAGAACAATTTTAAAGTTCGATATGATCTTTTTTGTATCGAAAAAGTTTCGCAATCGAGTGCTTTAATAATCTGCTTGTTATTACTACAAAATGAAGTTACATTTGGTTTCCTGGACTAAATTGCTTAATTACATTATGTTAAGAAACTCTGTTATTTTTTCAACGATTCTAGCCTCATTGCTGTCGCTGGACACTACCGTCACGATAGGGCAAACGATTACGTCATCTATCGACGGTTTCCAGTATGGAGCCACAACGGCTCCAAAAGGGAATGAATGGGAATCGCCTCAATTATTATCACTTAATAAGGAGTTGCCGCATGCGTCGTTCTTCTCCTTTCAGAACGTAGAAAGTGCGCGAAAAGTACTTCCCGAGCATAGTAACTATTGGCTTTCGCTCAATGGATCCTGGAAGTTTAACTGGGTAAAGACCCCGGAAGAGCGACCAAAGGACTTTTATGATCCGAATTATAATGTGGGTGCCTGGGAATCTGTTCCAGTCCCTATGAGCTGGAATATTTATGGTATACAGAAGGATGGAAGCTTAAAATATGGTGTACCTATTTATACCAATCAACGTGTGATCTTTCATCATCAAGTAAAGGTCGATGATTGGCGCGGTGGAGTTATGCGGACGCCAGCCCAAGATTGGACAACTTATGTCTACCGTAATGAAGTGGGATCGTACCGACGTAACTTTACAGTACCTACTCATTGGGACGGTCGTGAGGTATTTATCAATTTTGATGGTGTAGACTCCTTTTTCTACCTGTGGATAAATGGCAAATATGTCGGATTTTCAAAAAATTCCAGAAACGTCGCATCTTTCAATATCTCGCCTTACTTAAAAAAGGGTGCTGAAAATGTGTTGGCTGTTGAAGTTTACCGGAGTTCGGACGCTTCCTTTTTGGAAGATCAGGATATGTTTAGATTGCCCGGGATATTTCGGGATGTTTCGCTTACTTCAACGCCAAAAGTTCAGATTCGCGATTTAGCGGCCATTCCAGACTTGGACAGCAATTACGAAAATGGTTCGTTGAAAATTACGAGTACTGTACGCAATCTGGGTAGTAAGAAAGCTGAAGGGTATAAAGTAGTTTATTCACTTTATAAAAATAAGCTATACAGTGACGAGAATACCCTTGTTGATCAGACAGAAGCTTCATCAGCTGTGCCAGCCCTGGATGGTCAAGTTTCTAATAGCGTCGCCGCAACGTTGAACGTCAAAAATCCGGATAAATGGTCTGCCGAATTACCTTATCGGTATACTTTGGTGGCTGAATTGAAGGATAAAAAGAACAAAACGGTTGAGACTATTTCTACCTATGTTGGATTTAGAAAGGTTGAGATTAAAGATACCAAGGCTGCGGATGATGAATTTGGCTTGGCCGGACGTTATTATTATGTCAATGGTAAGACGGTGAAACTGAAAGGCGTCAACCGTCATGAAACCAATCCTGAACATGGCAAAGTAGTGACCAGAGAACAGATGGAAGCTGAGGTGAAATTAATGAAACGGGCGAATATCAACCATGTCCGGAATTCGCATTATCCAGAACCTGCTTATTGGTATTATTTATGCGATAAATATGGAATTTATCTCGAGGATGAGGCCAATATCGAAAGCCATGAATATTATTATGGCAAAGAGTCTCTTTCTCATGTTCCTGAATGGAAAAATGCCCATGTAGCCCGTAATATCGAGATGGTGCATTCGACCATCAACCATCCGGCAGTGGTTATCTGGTCTTTAGGAAATGAAGCCGGTCCGGGTGATAATTTCGTGGCCGCCTATCAGGCTATCAAGAAAATCGATACGTCAAGACCTGTTCAATACGAGCGTAACAATACAATCGTTGATATGGGCTCCAATCAATACCCCTCAATAGACTGGGTAAGAGGAGCTGTAAAAGGCACTTACAAATTGAAATATCCATTTCATATCTCGGAGTATTCACATTCCATGGGTAATGCCGTTGGTAACCTAATTGATTATTGGGAAGCCATCGAATCGACCAACTTCTTTATGGGCGGTGCCATTTGGGATTGGATTGATCAGGCCATGTATTATTACGATAAGAAGACCGGCGAACGCTTTCTCGCTTATGGCGGCGACTTTGGAGACAAACCCAATGATGGAACCTTTGTCAATAATGGGTTGATCTTTGCCGATATGAAACCTAAACCACAGTATTTTGAGGTCAAGAAAGTGTACCAAAATGCGGGCGTAAAGGCTGTTGATATTCAACAGGGGAAAATTGAGCTTTTCAATAAAAATTATTTTAAAGATCTATCCGATTATCAGGTTCAATGGTCGCTATATAAGGATGGGGTAGAAGTAAAAAATAGTGCAGGTACAATCAGTGCCGCTGATTTGCCGACAGCGCGCCAACGCAAGCAGCTTATATTGCCGATAAATTATGCGCAGTTAGATGCGGGATCGGAGTATTTTGTAAAAGTACAGTTTATTCTCAATACAGATCGACCTTGGGCGGCCAAAGGTTTTGTTCAAATGGAGGAACAACTGTTTGTCAAAGCGGCTGAAAATAAACCGTTGATTTCATCTGTTGCGCAAGGGGCGGCTCCGTTGCTTTCCAAAGAAGGTGATTTGCAGGTGGTGAAGGGAGATCAGTTTATCGCGAAGTTTGACAATAAAACAGGCTCGATATATAATCTAACATATGGCGGTAAACAAGTTATCCGCGATGGCGAAGGCCCAAAATTGGATGCACTACGTGCTCCGGTTGACAATGACAACTGGGCTTACCAACAATGGTTTGAAAAAGGATTACATAACCTTAAACATAAGGTTTTGTCGTCAAACAGTTATACCAAGAAAGATGGAACAGTTGTATTGGCATTTACGGTTGAATCGCAAGCTCCATATGGCGCGTCTTTGTTGGGGGGAACTTCGGGAACCTACACGCTTAAAGAGCATACGGATAAGCCTTTTGGCAAAGATGATTTTAAATTTACAAGCAATCAGATCTGGACAATTTATAAGGATGGCTCTATTGAATTGTCGTCGAGTATTACATCCAATAATGCAAGTGTTGTATTAGCTCGATTGGGATATGCTTTGCAATTACCGACCGAGTATGGCAATTATAGTTATTATGGACGTGGACCGATCAATAATTATGCTGATCGGAAGACAGCACAATTTATTGAATTGCACAAAAGCACTGTAAAAGATCAGTTTGTGCCATGGCCTAATCCGCAAAATATGAGTAACAATGAGGATGTGCGTTGGACAGCATTGACAAATAATGCTGGACAGGGAGTTGTTTTTATTGCGAAAGAGCATTTATCAACATCCGCTTTGGACTATAGTGAGCTTGAGTTGACCTTTGCACCGCACCCTTATCAATTACCAAAAAGTTCGGGCGTACACGTGCATCTTGATGCAGCTGTAACAGGACTTGGTGGTAATAGCTGTGGACAAGGGCCACCGTTAGAAAAGGACCGTGTGAAAGCAGTACCAACGGCTATCGGTTTCATTATCCGTCCGATTCAGAACAATGATATGATAGCAAAGGCTCAGGTAGCGACTGCCGGTGACGCGCCCATTTCGTTGGCAAGAAGTTCAAATGGAGAAGTTTCTATTCAATCGGGAAATAAAAATGAGACCGTATTATACAGTTTGAACAATGCAAAGGCAAGTGTCTATAAAGCGCCTTTTGACTTACGCGCCGGTGGTACAGTAACGGCTTGGTATCAGCAAAATGAAAAATTGAAGGTAACACAACAATACACTAAAATCGAAACCATTCCAATGGAGGTTGTTTTTGCTTCAAGTCAGGAGACTGGTGAAGGGGATGCCAAGAACCTATTGGATGGAGATCCTTCCTCGATTTGGCACACGATGTATTCGGTTACCGTAGCACAGTATCCACATTGGGTTGATTTTGATGCTGGAAGTAGCAAAACAATTAAGGGCTTCACTTTTCTACCAAGACAGGATGGACCGAATGGTGATATCAAGGATTATAAGATCCAGGTGAGTAAAGATGGGAAGAACTGGGAAGATGTGATGTCCGGATCTTTTGAACGGAATAAAAAATTAAAAACTGTTCGATTCGAAAAGCCTGTGAAAGGACGTTATATCCGCTTTACAGGACTTAACTCCCAACGAGGTGATGATTATGCTTCCGGAGCTGAATTTGCTGTTATCGCTGAATAATTTGCTTTTAATCGCATATTGAGCCAGCACCTGTCAAACAGGTGCTGGTTTTTTTGTTGGCGACCTAGGATAAGATTAAATAGTGCGATCGTTTCGTTTCACGTAAGGTAAGGTAAGGTAAGGTCTCGGGCGATAATTTTGCAAACTTATTACATATAATGTTCGCGCACTTCTGTATTTTTAGGCCAGTTTAAACCGAGGCAAACCGGACAGTATGGAAATAAATAAACTTGATAATGCGCCTTTTACGGCATACCAAAAACTGGTGGTCTTTTTATTGGCCATGACACAATTTACGGTCGTGCTTGATTTTATGGTGATGTCACCGATGGGGGATATCCTGATGAAAGCCATCGATCTCAAACCAGCTCAATTTGGCATTGCGGTTTCGGCCTATGCTTTTAGCGCGGGTGCTTCGGGGCTGCTTACCGCGGGCTTTGCCGATCGTTTTGATCGAAAGAAGCTGCTGCTTTTTTTCTATTCTGGCTTTATTATCGGAACTTTCTGCTGTAGTTTTGCCAACGATTATTGGACTTTGGTCGCTGCTCGAATTATCACGGGCCTCTTTGGAGGGGTCATTGGTTCGATCTCCATGGCTATTATCACCGATATCTTTACGCTTCAGCAACGTGGACGTGTGATGGGCTTTGTACAGATGGGCTTTGGCGCCAGCCAGGTCCTAGGCATTCCGATAGGTCTGTATATCGCAAACAATTGGGGCTGGCATAGTGCCTTTTTATGGATTGCCGTGATGGCTTTAATTATTGTCATTATCATTGCAATTAAACTCATTCCGATTACAGCACATATCGGTCTTCAGAAACATCAATCTGCGTTAAAGCACCTTTGGCTGACTTTTTCACAGCGAGAATATCGTATCGGCTTTGCTGCAACAGCCTTGCTATCCATTGGAGGTTATATGATGATGCCTTTTGGAAGTGCTTTTGCAGTCAATAACCTCAAAGTTAGCCACGAGCAGCTGCCGATGTTGTTTATGATTTCGGGTATCGCTTCATTGATTATTATGCCTATCGTCGGGAAATTGAGCGATCGTTACGATAAGTTTAAGATTTTCGCGTTCGCTTCCCTTTGGCTCATGGTTGTCGTATTTATCTACACGAACCTAGGCGTTACTCCATTTTATATTGTTGTTATCTTAAACATTTTAATGATGGCGGGCATTTTAAGTCGGATGACGCCTTCTTCCGCTTTGATCACGGCTGTTCCGGAGATGAAAGATCGGGGTGCATTTATGAGTATCAGTTCATCGTTGCAGCAGCTGGCAGGAGGTGTGGCAGCTTCGCTAGCAGGTGTAATCATTGTTCAAGAAACAAAAGAAAGCCCCTTGGAACATTATCCTACATTGGGGATGAGTGTGATTCTGCTCTCTATCATCGGTATTTTTATGATCTACCGGGTGAGCAGTATGATTAAAAAGCGAAAAGCCAATTCTTAAAACAAAATTGTTCTTATCGTTATTAGTTCTTAAAATATAAATTGCTAAAGAGAGATGGAATTATGGAAAAAATAGTTAGATATCCACATCCAAATGGAGAGATAACCGTTCTTTGGATACCTGAACGCTGTGCACATGCTGCGGTTTGCGTGAAGAGTCTCCCAAATGTGTATCATCCGAAAGATAGGCCTTGGATCACAGCGCAAAATGCCAGTACAGCGGAATTGATTGAACAGATCAAGCATTGCCCTTCTGGAGCACTTCAGTACGAATTGAAAAAATAATAGTTGTTGTATTGTTAAGGCAAAAAAAAAGCATCATTTAATTATAAATGATGCTTTTCTTGTTGGCGGTCTGGACGGGACTCG